>CAIVBX010000191.1 GCA_903904275.1 uncultured Pseudomonadota bacterium | reverse complement strand
GGGCATTGATGCAACTAAAGTGCCTATGCCTGTGACACCGACAGTTCATTACAACATGGGCGGCATTCCGACAAATTATCATGCCGAAGTCGTCACGCTAGAAAATGGTAATCCTGACAAAGTGGTAAAAGGCTTAATGGCAGTTGGTGAAGCAGCTTGTGTTTCGGTTCATGGCGCAAATCGTTTGGGTTCAAATTCATTGCTTGATTTAGTAGTTTTTGGCAGAGCCGCTGCGATGCGTTGCGCCGAATTGATTACACCAAATCAGCCACATTCCAATTTAAATCCTGAATTTTACGCACCAGCATTAGAACGATTTGAAAAAATTCGTCATGCCAACGGTTCAAAAAATACCGCATCAATTCGTTTAGAAATGCAAAAAACCATGCAAAGCAAAGCAGCGGTTTTCAGAACACAATCAACATTAGATGAAGGTGTTGCTGAAATGAAAGCAATTTCAGAATCGTTTGCGGATTTGAAATTAACAGACCGTTCTCTGATTTGGAATACTGATTTAGTCGAAGCGTTAGAGCTGGATAATTTACTTGCTCAAGCAAGCGTTGCAATTAACGCGGCGGCAAATCGCCACGAAAGTCGAGGTGGTCACGCGCGTGAAGATTATCCCAATCGTGACGACGAAAATTGGCTAAAACACACGCTGACATGGTTGCAAAATGGTGAAGTAAAAATTGATTATCGTCCCGTGCATTTGTACACGTTGACGAGCGATGTTGATGTTATCGCACCAAAACCGCGTATTTATTAAGCCTTAAACGGTGGTTAATTCGGCATAAGCCGTCATTAACCATCGTGATTCACCTCGAAATTTAATCAAAACACGTTCTTTCGTGCCTTCACCTTCGAGATTTGAAATTACTCCACTTCCAAACGTTTCATGATGAACCCGTTGTCCTTTTTTGTATTTACTGCCCGATTCCATTTCGAGCAATTTTTTTGTCGAAAAAATTGGCGATTTAGTTGCTGTAATCGGAATTGAAACCTCACGTTTTGGGCGAATTTCATCCAATAATTCTTTTGGCAATTCACTTAAAAAACGAGATTTACGCGAAAACGATTCACGACCATATAAAAAACGCTTTTCTGTGTGCGTAATATGCAATTTTTTCATTGCTCGCGTAATGCCGACATAACACAAACGACGTTCTTCTTCTAATTTTTTAGGATTATTCACCGATTGCTGAGACGGAAATAAATCTTCTTCAACACCCACTAAAAATACTAATGGAAATTCCAACCCTTTTGCCGTGTGTAACGTCATAAGTTGAACACAATCATCGAATTCTTCGCCTTGTGATTCGCCAGATTCTAAAGCTGCGCGACTTAAAAATGCTGATAATTCTGACGAATTTTCTTCTTCATCGATGCTCGGTTTAAATGCTTCTGCCGCGTTCACTAATTCTTTTAAATTTTCAACTTTATCCGCACTTTTTTCGATTTTGTCTTGTGAGTAAAATGCCATTAAACCACTGTGTTCAATGACAAATTGCACTTTTTCACTTAATGATAAACCCACTGTTTCGCACTCAAGTTTCATCATTAACGCTAAAAAATTCTGAAAAACATTTGCAACACGATTTGAAATGCCTTGTGTGTTTTGTAATAAATTTGTTGCCATTAAAAGTGAAACATTTTGTGCTGCTGCAAATTGACGTAATTCATCCATCGATTTCGCACCAATACCGCGTGCTGGTGTGTTTATAATTCGTTCAAATGAAACGTTATCATCAGGATTTTCAAGCAAACGTAAATACGCTAACGCATTTTTAATTTCGGCACGGTCAAAAAATCGTAAGCCACCATAAACACGATAAGGTATTTTCGATAACATCAATTTTTCTTCAAATTGCCGCGATTGCGCGTTTGAACGATATAAAATCGCCATCTCAGCACGTTTATTTCCTGCATCAACCCAATTTTGAATTCGCTCAATAACATAATTTGCTTCATCAACTTCATTGTAAGCCGCATAAATCGTGATTTTTTCGCCGTCATTAGTTTCTGTCCACAACGATTTTTCCATTCGACTTTGATTATTTTGAATAATGGCATTTGCTGCTTTGATAATCGAACCTGTTGAACGGTAATTTTGTTCCAATTTGATAATTTGATGTTGCGGGTATTCACGTTGAAATTTGTAAATGTTTTCGATTTTCGCGCCACGCCAACCATAAATTGCTTGGTCATCATCACCGACCACAAACATATTGTCACGATTGGGACTAAGTAATGTCAGCCACGCATATTGAATGTTGTTAGTGTCTTGAAATTCATCGACATGAATTTGACTAAAACGTTCTTGATAATGAACGAGCAATGATTCGTTGTCGCGTAATAATTCATAAACACGCAATAATAATTCCGCAAAATCGACAACGCCATTTCGCTCACATTCGGCTTCATATTTGCGATAAATATGCAAAAGTCGAATAGCATTTTTATCGGGTGTTTCAATAATATCTTTACTTCGCAACCCCGCGTCTTTTTGCTGGTTGATAAACCATTGCACTTCTTTTGGCGGCAATTCTTTTTCATCCATTTTCAAATCAACTAACAATCGTTTAATCATGCGTTGTTGGTCGCTGGAATCCAAAACTTGAAATGCTTTTGGCAACCGCGCTTGTTCTGCATGACGACGCAATAAACGGTGTGCGATGCCATGAAACGTACCAATCCACATTGAAGAAGCATTATTTTCCAACAAGGTTTCAATGCGTCCACGCATTTCATTCGCCGCTTTGTTTGTAAAAGTGACCGCTAAAATACTTTGCGGTGAAACATCATTGACTTGAATTTGCCACACGATGCGATGAACGAGAACGCGCGTCTTTCCGCTGCCTGCTCCTGCTAAAATTAACATCGCATTTGAAGGGGCTGTGACAGCAGCGCGTTGTGCGTCGTTAAGTGGCGCGATAATTGACGTTATATCCATAATTTTGTTTGCAGATTTTTAGCAGCTGTGTATAGTTTGAAGACAAACAAAGCCATATTTCGGCTTGTTTTTTTAGTAACAACATTATACAGAGAAGGTTTTAAAATGAGTTTTGATTATAAACGTTTGTTTAAATTTGAATTGAACTTAGACGACAAACAAAAAAAATACCGTTTATACGGTGGTGTTGCTGCGTTATTGGTGTCTGTTGTGACAGCAAGCATTCCGTTGTTAATTGTTGGTTTAGCTATGACCGCGATGGGTTATTCAGGCTGGTGTCCGCTTTGTTCAGCGATTTATCGTTAATCGTTTTCAACGCCAACGCATTATCACGTTTTAGTGATAATGCGTTTTTGTTTTAATTTCCCTACCCCGTATTTTCTGTGACCACCGTCTACCCTATTCCCGAAAACCACGAACAACGTTTTATTTTACATAACGAAGTTCACGCCCGTTCATCTGTCATTTTAGGTTTGCCCGTTCGAGCAAGTCATTTAGCGTTATCACGTTCAAATGATGAAAAATCACAAGAACGCAAACATTTAAACCAACTTTGTGAACGTTTTGGCGTTGCCTCGCCTTCAGTCGATGCCGATCATTTCAGCGCGACGTTTGATTCATTTCAGCTTCGTTGGGAACAACACGGCGAATTCAGCACTTACACGTTTTATGTTCAAGGCGAAGAAAAACAACCTTTTTCTGAACCTGCATTAAAAAAAGTGCCTGTTGATTGGCTTTCTGCTTTGTCAGGCAAAATTTTAGTCGCTTCACATGCCACAATTTTGTCGGCAAATGAAAATCCCCCAAATTTAAGCGAAATTGCCCCTTATTTTGCAGACAATCTTATCGTTGGTTCAACGGTCACTGGCGGTGCAGCAAGTGTTTTCACCGATTTTCGGATTCATGTTGATGGGTTTAGTCGTTTTTTAATTTCCAACAAAAATTTGCGTGTCGAACAAGGCGCACGATTAATGCACCGACTTTTTGAAATGGAAGTTTATCGCGTGTTGGCGTTACTTGCGTTTCCGATTGCTCGTAAACTTTATCCCGAACTTAAAAAAGCAGATACCCAACTTTACACTATCACCAATGCAATGACGCAATCCGCTGGTAATGATGCAAAATTGCTGGATGAATTGACCATGTTAGCGGCAGAAATTGAAAATCATGTATCGAGTAATCATCTCCGTTTTGAAGCGGCTAGCGCGTATTACAATTTAGTCGAACAGCGACTGATTGATTTGCGTGAAGTTAGAATTCAAGGGATTCAAACGATTGGCGAATTTATCAAACGTCGTCTTGAACCTGCGGTTAATACTTGTCG
>CAIVBX010000190.1 GCA_903904275.1 uncultured Pseudomonadota bacterium | reverse complement strand
GCATAAATGCGCTGCCATCTGGCAAAATCAAACGACCACCCTCACCTCTTACAGCTTCGCTGATTAAAAATGAATTTCCCGCTGGATGATAAAGACAGGTTGGGTGAAACTGCATAAATTCCAAATTACTAACGCGACAACCAGCACGCCACGCGACTGCCATGCCATCTCCCGTCGAACTTTGCGGATTGGTGCTGTACAAATAGGCTTTACTCGCTCCACCTGTCGCCAAAACAATAACTTTTGCAGCAAATGTTTCGACTTTTTGTTTTGTACTGTCAAAAATATATGCGCCGACACAACGATTATTTTCAATAATTAAATCAATGATATTGTGATGTTCAAATAGTTCGATGTGGGAGTTTTCTTGTGCGCGTTCAATCAACGAAAGTGAAACCGCTTTACCTGTTGCATCAGCCGTATGAACAACACGTCGATGCGAATGTCCACCTTCACGATTTAAATGTAATTTCGTTTCACCGTTTGTCGTTTGTTCTTCGGTAAATAAAACGCCCTGTTTACGCAACCAATCAATTGATTCTTTGCCGTGATTCACTGTCAATCGCACAATTTCTTCATTACACAAACCCGCACCAGAATCGAGCGTGTCATTTAAATGTGATTCCAGTGAATCTTCTGCGTCGAAAACGGCTGAAATGCCACCTTGTGCGTAATAAGTGCTGCCAGCTGTTAAGGCAAATTTAGATAACACTGCAACGCGCGTTTTCGTATTAGCGAGTTTTAGAGCTAACGTTAAACCTGCGCCGCCGCTACCAATGACTAAAACATCAAAACTAAACTCATCTTTCACGTTGAATCAGCCTTATTTAACCACTTCGTCGAATATGCCGAAATTCATGATTCTTTCATAACGTGAATTAAGCAATGTTTGAACATTTTGTTGTTTTAAAACAGTCAAATGTCCCGTTAATGTTTGTTTTAAATTTTGAGCTGTGGTTTTGAAATCACGGTGTGCGCCGCCTAACGGTTCACGCACAACTTCATCTAAAAAGCCTTGTTCCCGAATTCGGTCTGCGGTGATTCCCATCGCTTCAGCAGCAAGTTGCACTTTATCAGGACTTTTCCACAAAATTGCTGCACACCCTTCAGGTGAAATGACTGAATAAGTGCTGTATTCCAACATAATCAAACGGTCACCAACACCAATGGCTAACGCGCCACCTGAACCGCCTTCACCAATAATTGTGCAAATAATTGGTGTTTTGAGTTTTGCCATTTCAAATAAATTTCTGGCAATCGCTTCACTTTGTCCGCGTTCTTCTGCGTCGATTCCTGGATAAGCTCCTGGTGTATCGATTAAACAAATAATTGGTAATTTAAAACGTTCAGCCAATTTCATGACACGCAATGCTTTACGATAACCTTCAGGGCGTGGCATTCCAAAATTACGATAAATTTTTTCTTTAGTATCACGTCCTTTTTGATGACCAATGATGACAATCGGCTCACCGTCCAATTTTGCCAAACCACAAATAATCGCAGGATCATCGGCATACGCGCGGTCGCCATGCAATTCGTGAAAATCAGTGAAAATTAAATCAATATAATCTTTTGTGTAAGGTCTACCTGGATGACGCGAAAGTTGTGAAATTTGCCAATCTGATAAATTAGTAAAAATAGATTCCGTTAAGGCTTTGCTTTGTCCTTCTAACTGTTCAAGTGCTTCTGAAATGTTAATTTTATTGTCGAATTCAACGTGACGGAGTTCTTCAATTTTTGCTTCTAGTACAGCAATCGGTTGTTCAAAATCAAGAAATTTTAAGTCCATGTTTTTAATTTTTTATTGTTTAAGAGAGAGAATGTCATGTTGCAATTATAAGACAAAAAACACGGCTTGATTTACAATTGTTGACCTAAAAGACAAAGAAGTTGCGCTTTTAAAAAAAGATTATCAAACGGAATTCTAAATTTATGCCACGCCTCCACACCCTCAAAGATAATTCCGTTGAAAACCGTGTTTTTGTTCGTCGCATTATTGCGGCTTTTTTTATCGTTTTGTTTTTAACTATTGGTTTAGGTATTCGCCTAGTTTATTTACAAATCGTTGGGCATGAGCATTATGCTACGTTAGCCAAAGAAAATAGTGTAAAAATCCAACCACTTGTTCCAACACGCGGCATGATTTATGACCGAAATGGTAAAATTCTCGCTGAAAATACACAGTCTTTTAGTCTTGAATTGATTCCTGAACAAATCAGCGATTTAGATGATACTTTGGCGCGGCTGCAACAATTACTCAACATTCCAAACGAAAAAATTGAACAATTTCAAAAACAACGGAAACGTCAAAAACGGTTTATTAGCACGCCGCTTTTGCTTAGTATGACGGATGAAGAAATTGCAAAATTTGCTGTTCAACGTCCTTATTTTACAGGCGTTGATATTCAATCTCGACTTGTACGTCATTATCCTTACACTGATTTAGCGGCTCACGTTGTGGGTTATGTTAGCCGTATCAATGAAGCGGAAATGAAAACATTACCTATTTCAGAATATCGTGGTTCAAGTCATGTCGGAAAATTGGGTATTGAAAGTTTTTATGAAACGCAATTACACGGAAAAACAGGTTATGCTGAAATGGAAACAAATGTGCAATCTCGCGCAATCAATACTTTTAATGTTGTGCCACCCATTGCAGGCGCAAATTTATATTTAACACTCGATATTGATTTACAAAAAACCGCTTATGACGCGCTTGAAGGTTATAACGGTGCTGTTGTTGCACTCGATGTAAAAACAGGTGGCGTTTTAGTTTTTTCAAGTCGTCCTGGATTTGACCCGAATCCGTTTGTTGTTGGTATCGATTACGATAGTTATCAGGCGTTGCAATCGTCAGAAAATCAGCCACTTTATAATCGTGCATTACGCGGTTTATATCCACCTGGTTCGACAATGAAACCATTTGTTGCATTAGCAGGATTGGAATACAACGCTATCAGTTTTGAACAAAAACATTATTGCCCAGGATTTTATCAATTGCCAAATACGCCACATAAATATCGTGATTGGAAACATGGGGGACATGGTGCAGTTGATATGAGCGAAGCCATTACAGAATCGTGTGATGTATATTTTTATAGTTTGGCATCTGTTTTGGGCATCGATAATATGCACCATTTTTTACAACAATTTGGTTTCGGCGAAAAAACAGGCATTGATTTAGTCGGTGAAAAAACAGGTTTATTACCATCACGCGAATGGAAAAAAGAGAAAAAAAATGCGTTGTGGTATCCAGGTGAAACACTGATTACAGGAATTGGACAAGGTTATTTACAAGTCACGCCAATTCAACTGGCGCGTGCTACAGCAACATTAGCAAATGGTGGCAAAGTCGTTACACCTTTCTTAGTTGATAAAATTGTGACCGCAACCGAAACACAAACAAATGCCAAAATAAATACGCCTGTTATTCCGCTAAAAGCCTCAAATATCCAACATATTACCGATGCAATGGTTAAGGTTGTTCATGATGCACACGGCACAGCGAAAAATATCGGGAAGCATATTACTTATCATATCGCAGGAAAAACAGGGACGGCGCAGGTTTTCAATATCAAACAAGAAGCAAAATATAATGAAAATGCCATTGATTTTAAATTGCGAGACCACGCACTATTTATTGCTTTTGCGCCAGCAGAAAATCCTAAAATTGCAGTTGCCGTTGTTGTTGAAAATGGAGGACACGGTGGCTCAGTTGCCGCGCCAATTGCAGGAAAAGTAATTGAACAATACTTAGAAAGTTTAGAAAAACCCAATGATTAGCTACGCGGATGAAATTGTGCGTGAAGCATTTTTAAACGTGCTTGTGCAACGTGTGTATAAATTTGAGTAGTCGATAAGTTCACATGACCGAGTAGCAATTGTACAACTCGCAAATCAGCACCGTGATTGAGTAAATGCGTTGCAAAAGCATGACGTAATGTGTGTGGTGAAAGTGGTTTTGTAATTTCGGCATGAAACGCATAACGTTTAATAATGTGCCAAAAGGCTTGTCGTGTCATATTTCCACCTCGGTGTGTAACAAAAATATAATCACTTTGCCGACCACTTAACAGCATTACACGTCCATTTTTGAAATATGTTTCAAGGGATTCCAATGCTTGTTCACCTATTGGTACGATGCGTTCACGTCCGCCTTTTCCAACAATTTGCACTACACCTTGCGAAAGATTGATTCGGTCAAATTTCAAATCAACCAGTTCTGATACACGCAATCCTGTCGCGTACAACATCTCGAGCATTGATTTATCACGTTGTCCACGCGGCAAAGCAAGTTGTGGCGCGGCAAGTAAAGCATCAACTTCAATTTCGGTTAATGATTGAGGCAATATATTTGGAATTTTTGGCGCAGAGATTAACGCAGTTGGATCAATTTGAATTGTATTTTCACGCAAAAAATAACCATAAAATCGCCTCAAACTCGATAAAATCCGTGAATTCGTGCGAGCCTTCATGCCTAATTTATAACGACTTTCTAAAAATTGCGTAATATCGCTGGAATCAATGCGTAGTAAATCCTGTTTTAGCCACGAAGCAAAAATAGTCAAATCGCTACGATATGCAGATAACGTATTTTTACTTAAACCTTGTTCAACCCACACCGCATCGAGAAATTGCTCAATATGTTTTTCAGCGTTTTTATTCATTAGTAACGTCTAACAAACCGCATAATGTGATAAACAATAAACCAACTTGTTGTGCCACTTAAAACAGGTAACCAAAACGTGCCATCTAACTGAGCGGGGTTTTTAAGGTTTTCAAACCAAAAAAGTAAGGTATGTGAAAACAATAAACAGCCTAAAATAAATAAGCTCTGTTGTCCGAGTGGAAATTGCCGTAATTGCCGATGCCAAATTAGTACCATATAAATAATTATTGAATATGACAGCGCATATTGTCCAAATAACCGCCCCATTAAAACATCTGTCAAAATTCCAAAAAACCAAGCGTAACCAATGCCAATACGTTCAGGCATCGCTAAACTCCAATAAATTAACACTAACAAAACCCAATCAGGATTAAATAAGGCTAACGTGTTAGGTAACGGTAAAATTCGCAAACACATCGCAAAAATTAACGTAATGAAAATTCGGACACAATGGTGTTCGTTATTCATGCGGAACAGGCGTTTTAATTGTAGGCGTTGTTAATGGAATCGGTGTGTTATTCGTCCACACAATTAGCAATTCACGATTTCTATCAAGATGTGCTTTTGGTGTTGCGGTAATGTGGGTAATAGATTTGTTTGAAGTTTGTGGAAAATCATCAACAATCGCAACGGGATAACCTGCGGGGAATGTTCCACCTAAACCTGATGTAATCAGTAAATCCCCTGCTTGAATATCGGCATTATTTGGTAAATAAGGTAAATTCAATTGGTTTGCCGTTCCACTTCCTACTGCAATTGTGAGCAAACCATTTCGATTCACTTGCACAGGAATAGCGTGATTTGGGTCGGTAATTAACATGATTTCAGATGTAAAAGGCAAAGCACGAAAAACTTGTCCCACCACACCATTTTCATCTAAAACAGGTTGTTGTTGATGTACGCCAAAACGGGTGCCTTTATTCACAACCATAATATGTTCGTAAGGCGCGAGATTTATCGACAAAAGTTCTGCAATTAAAACTTGCTCACCGAGCTTAAATGAATTTTCAAGCAGAGCGCGAAGACGGATATTTTCTTTTTCGAGCGCGTCGAATTTGAGCAATTGCGTTTTATTGATAAGTTGTTTTTGGCGCAACTCATCATTTTCTACTTTTAGTGTTTCATAACCAATGAAAGTTTCTGATAGTTGTTCAAAAGCACTAATTGGCAAATCAACGAGATATTTTAGAGAATCTGTAACGATTGACAACACAGTACGAACAGGCATCAGGCGTTCGCTTCGATATTCAGTAATCAGTAATGCGATGGATGCAAAAATTGCAATCAACAAACGCACATTGATTGATGAGCCAGTCGCAAATAAAAGTTTAATAACAAACGCCTATGAATTGAAATAAAACAGGGAAAAGAAATTATTCTAATGAAAAAGTCGAAACGCCTTTTTTATCAAGCATTTCTAAAATCATACCGCCACCGCGTGCAACGCAAGTAAGCGGGTCATCTGCAATATGCACGGGCAAACCTGTTTCTTCAGCAATTAAACGGTCTAAATCCTTGAGTAATGCGCCACCACCCGTTAAATAAATACCGCGACTTGCAACGTCAGAACCTAATTCAGGCGGCGTTTGTTCGAGAGCCAATTTCACCGCACCGACAATACCTGAAAGTGGTTCTTGCAAGGCTTCTAAAATTTCGTTGCTGTTCAACGTGAAACTGCGTGGCACACCTTCTGCTAAATTTCGACCAGTGACTTCCATTTCACGCATTGTGCTACCAGGATATGCACTACCAATTTCTTGTTTAATTTTTTCGGCGGTGGTTTCGCCAATTAATGTGCCGTAATTACGTTTGACGTAATTCACGATGGCTTCATCGAAACGATCGCCACCAATTCGTACGGAATTTGAATAAACAATGCCATTGATGGAAATAATTGCGACTTCGGACGTGCCGCCACCAATATCTAAAACCATCGAACCACAAGCTTCATCAACAGGCAATCCTGCTCCCATTGCCGCTGACATAGGTTCTTCAATTAAATAGACTTCACGTGCGCCCGCCATTGCCGCTGATTCACGAATCGCTCGACGTTCAACTTGCGTTGAACCGCAAGGAACACAAATTAAAATTCGTGGGCTAGGACGTAAAAATTTACTTTTGTGAACTTTTTCAATAAAGAAACGTAACATGCGTTCTGTGACTGCAAAATCGGCAATCACGCCATCTTTCAAAGGTCGAATTGCAGTGATATTACCAGGTGTGCGTCCTAACATTTGTTTGGCTTCAATCCCAACTGCGGCAATCGTCTTTACACCACGCACTTTGTCTTCTTTGATGGCTACAACTGAAGGTTCATTAAGGACAATTCCTTGTCCAGGGATATAAATTAGGGTATTGGCAGTTCCTAAATCAATGGACAAATCGTTTGAAAAAAGACCGCGAATTCTCTTGAACATTTCTAGCTGTATCCTGTGTGGGCAATAATCGTGAGTTACTTTAACAATCATGCTTATGATTGAGCAAGCGTTAAAGTCTGCTAATATGATAATACAAAAATCGAAAATTTTTCAGTGGAGTTAAAACGAATGTTATCAGCAGTAGACGTGAATAAAATCGCTCATTTAGCGCGATTAGGAATTGAAGAGCAAAATGTGGCGGCTTACGCGAATGATTTAAACGGCGTGCTGGCGTTAATGACACAAATGAGTGAGTTAGACACGACAGGAGTAAAACCAATGGCGCATCCAATGGATCAAATTCAGCGATTGCGTTTGGATGATGTGACTGAAACAAATCAACGTGATTATTTTCAAACTATCGCACCGCAAACCGAAGAAGGTTTATTTTTAGTACCAAAAGTCATTGAATAATTTTTTATAATTCTTTGATTTTATTTTTATTTACTTCTGTTCCAAACAAAAAGTTAATTCTTTTTAAATTTATGATTTGACAAGAATTAGATTAAAAACAATAATAGCGCCTTAACAACGCGCTTGTAGCTCAGCTGGATAGAGTAATCGGCTACGAACCGATCGGTCGGGAGTTCGAATCTCTCCAAGCGCACCAGTTGAATAGTTTATTCCCCTGTAGCTCAGCCGGTAGAGCAAATGACTGTTAATCATTGGGTCGGCGGTTCGAATCCGTCCGGGGGAGCCAATAAAGAAAAGCCCTGTGTTTCGCACGGGGCTTTTTTATTTATCAAAATTTTCGATTCCATCAATCGTTTAATCACAAGAGTGTCCGCTCGTGTCACAAAATTTTCTTACCGTTTTACAAAATAAAGGCAAAATTTCCCAGTCTGATTTAAAAAAAGTCGAGCGAATGCAAAAGTCAGCTGTTGCTGAAAGTCTACCTGTTATGCTGATAAAACTTGGACTTTGCTCGGAATTAGATGTCGCTTTAGCATTTATCGATAGTGGCAACTTTTCTAAAATCCCCCCCGAACAATACCCTCTCGAAAAAATCTTACCTGACGAAATCCCCATCCGTTTTTTAAAACACCATCATTTAGTTGGTTTAAATGCGGATGAAAACTCAATTACCATTTCAATGCTTGACCCTGAAGATAAATTCGTTTTAGACGCGCTATATTTAGCGATAGGAAAAACAATTATTCCGCAAGTAGGCGTTTTATCTGAAATTGATACCGCTATCGCAACACAATATGAACAAAATCAAACTAAAACGGAATCGCCAGACGAATTTAATTTTGATGAATTAGGCGAGGAAGATTTAGCACATTTAAAAGATTTAGCCAGCGAAGCTCCCGTGATTAAAATGGTAAATGCCATTATGCAACGCGCTATCGAAATGAAAGCCTCAGATATTCATATCGAACCGTTTGAACAAAGTTTAAAAGTGCGGTTACGGGTAGATGGCGTGTTGCAAGACATTGAAGCCCCGCCTGTTAAATCGACGGCCGCTGTCATTTCTAGGATTAAAATCATGGCAAAATTGAACATTGCTGAACGCCGTTTGCCTCAAGATGGTCGAATTAAAGTACAAATGCTCGGTAAAGAATTAGATTTGCGCGTTTCAACCATTCCAACCATGTACGGCGAAAGTGTCGTCACTCGTCTACTTGACAAAGAAAATACCGTGTTAGATTTTGAAGCCTTAGGTTTTGCAGGGCGACAACTTGAACAATTTATCGATGTTCTCACGCAACCACACGGCATTATTTTAATCACAGGTCCAACAGGTTCAGGCAAATCAACCACAATGTATGCCGCGTTGAAACAACTAAACACAACTGCACGAAAAATTATCACTGTTGAAGATCCCGTTGAATATCAAATGGACGGCATCAATCAAATTCAAGCAAAACCGCAAATTGGTTTAACGTTTGCAGTGGCATTACGTTCAATTGTTCGCCAAGATCCAGATGTCATTATGATTGGGGAAATGCGAGATTTGGAAACAGCGCGAATCGCGGTTCAATCTGCATTAACAGGACATTTAGTTTTATCAACTTTACACACAAATGATGCCGCAGGTGGTGTGACACGTTTGTTAGATATGGGCTTAGAAGAATATCTACTGACTTCAACAGTGAATGGTATTTTGGCGCAACGGCTTGTTCGTCAACTTTGCAAATCGTGCAAACAGCCCTTTTCACCTCAACAAGAAGTGATTGACGAAATGCGTTTACGCCGTTTTCAACCCGATGGTGAAATTACGCTTTTCAAACCGATTGGTTGCAATGCTTGTGGTGGCTTAGGTTATCGTGGACGGTTAGCGATTATTGAATTTTTGCCAATGACTGACCCCATTCGCAAATTGATTATGGCACACGCTTCAGCTGGTGCAATTGAATCTCTAGCTAGAGAAGAAGGTATGATGACCTTGTACGAAAATGGTTTGCAGAAAGTAGTTCAAGGCGTAACGACACTAGAAGAAGTGATGCGCGTGACATCTGAAAATTAAATGTCAAAGATGCTGATAATCCCTGCAAACTAATGCAGGTGAGTCAATTTCATGCAAAATCGGTTTTCAGAGACTATCGATTTTAAGATTCCGACACACTATTTTTCAGAAAAAATAATTTTGAATATGGCACATTCGTTTTTATATCGATAAGATTCCCCCATTCCTTCCATTGAATCAATAAGTTATCAAGAAATGGTAACAACTCGAAGCCCTTTAAATTGTATTGTTTGAAATTCGCATCTAAATCGGACAATAAATTT
>CAIVBX010000189.1 GCA_903904275.1 uncultured Pseudomonadota bacterium | reverse complement strand
TTTGCTTTGATTTGATACCAAAGTGGATTCATAGGTTTGAATTGCCAAACCAAAGAAAAACGAAAAATTCGCTTCGATTTGTGCATAGTCTTTGCCGTTATCTTTTACAGTGCCTTTACCTGACCAATAAATTGGATTAAAGGCTTTTTTGATTAACACATCATAAGTGCTAGCTAATCCCAAACCAGAAGAATCACGCAAGGTTGCTAACACGCTATCTTGTGGGTGAATTTCTTGGCTGGCTAACGGTTTTTGCGCTAACAATTTTTTAGCAATGTCTTTAAAAGTACGACCACCGCATGACATTTCAATCATATCCATTGGTGGACCAACCGCTTGTGAAGCCAATGAGGCATTCACTAAATTTAATTTTTGACTAATAGGTTTGCTATTTTTCGTTTTTGCTACCCAAATTTTGGCGGCGGCATCTCGTGGACCAAAAGGCGACACCCCGTTAAATTCATTGTTTGCCCGTCCATCCCAAAAATTACGGTGATTAAAAATCGCATTGATAACGGTAGGCGTGTTGCGTTTAGTCGTTTGTCGGGTTTCGGCATTGCCAATATGATGAATCGCATCATTTGTTGGCGAGCAGGTATCTTTATCCAATTGATTTAAATCAATCGCGGTGAAAATTTGTTGATAAATTCCTGCTGAACCAACCACATCATCGGTTTGAAAGGTGATTCCTGAATTTCTATCGTCTACGTTTTGAAATCTGAAAAACGGAAAATCATCGGCTTTTAGTTCGTAATTTACGCTACCTTGATTATCAAATAATTTAAACGTCTTACTCGATGCAGCATCACTCAAATGAAACATCCCAGGATTTAATTGATTTGTCGTTCTAGCATCTGCTCCCGCATGAAAATGACAGGTTGCACACGCCACGCCATTACTGCCAACGTTAGAATCCCAAAACAAGGCTTTTCCCAATTGAATCGCCGTGGTTTTATCGACGATAATCGGCGATTTACCGTCTAATAAACCAGGTGTTGTCGGAATTTGGTACAGCTGTAAATTCTTTGGTGTTAATGCTGAATGTGCTTGAGCTAAATTAGAGATTACAAAACCTCCACCTAAAAAAACATAGACAAAAAATCTCAAAGACATAAAAAACCTTAATATATAAAATAAAAACTGGTCAAATGCCACAGTGAGCATTTGACCAGCAAAATAATTTTTTAGTTAGTCGTAACGGTTACGTTAACAGTATTTACGTTGCCACTTCCTGCGTCAGCATTAACTGCCGCAGTTGAACCCTTATCAGGTTTTAAGCCACCGACTACAAATTGATAAACCCCCGTTGCAGGTGCAGTGAAAGAAATCTGTACTTTACCAGCAACGCCATCAGACACTTTGGTTGCTTTTGTTAAAGAAGCCGTATTGAAACCCATTGGCATATATGCTCCATAGAGCACAGGCGTGCTAGCTGCTGTTGCTGACGCAAGGATTGACGCATCATAGGCAGCTTTTCCAGATTCCGCAGTAGCTCCTGATTTAGCTAAGGCTGTAGTTCTAGCTGCTTCGGCTTTTGTTACTGCTGTAGCATCTGGACTTGCTACGAATGCTGCAATGGCTGTAGTTACAGCCGCCTTAGCAGCTGCGTTGTACTCTTTAAGTGTGCCAGATGACGCATCTACCGAAAATTGATCACCTAAACCATCTATGTCATAACCCGAAGCTAAATAAGTCATGATAATGTTTTTTTCACCCGTTAATGCTAACCCCGTTGTTTCGTCTTTTGCATTGAGAACGTTGATGTCATCAGTTTGACCATACGAATGGTCATTCATGTATTGAAGAGCTGGATTTTCAGCTTTCAAGTTTGTTTTACGTTGCCAAACTGTAATACCTGGGTGAAAACCTGTCACCGCAGAAGCATCAGCGACAATCGTGACGGTTTTCCCTTTGGTTACATTCATAATTCCCCATTTACTAAAATGAGTCCATCCTGTGTAGCCCATGCTTTCACTTACCCATGAAGCACCATTGACTTTCAAAAATGGTACAACACCAGAGGTGCCAGACGTTACGTTAATAACATTAGTAACGGCTGCAGTAGAAGTCGCCGCATTCGCTGAAAAAGACGCTGAAAGTAAAAGTGAAGAAATCACTGCGCCGAGTGTAAGTGTTTTATAAGATTTCATAATAATCCTGTTGTTAAATTTTAAAATTAGAATTGTTTTTATAGTTAATGTGTTGATTGATAAACTTTATTTTACTTGAAGTAGTTGAAACACATCATCTACACTTTTCTATAAGCGTGATGTGTGCCAACTATAAAAAATTGCTTTATAACAAGGTGTTATCTCTTATTTAGGTAAGGTGTGAAATAGTGACTTTAAAAAACTGTGGGATTTCACATAGGCACTACGTTAAATGCCGCGCTTTTTTTGAAAGAATCCGCAAGAAATTTAGTTTAATAAAATAACCAATTGAAATTATTGACTTTTTATTTTTGGCATGAGGTGTGCTAAATGTAAATTGCTTGATGAGTTCGTTCCGTTGCAGCGGTGGTTTTTTGCAACAAAGAACATGGAGGAAAGGATTTCTCCCCTGTCGTGAAAACGCTCGAACCGTTTTCAATGACAGACTTAATTAGCATTAACTTAACAATAATTAAACAATCAGGAGAAACCCTAAAAATGATGAACGTAAATAAACGTACGCTAAAGTATAACAGAATGGCAAAACAAGCTGGTATGACCTTAATCGAATTAACAGTCGTATTGTTAATTTTAGTTGGTTTAGCAGGTTTACTTGTGCCTTATGTGGGTTCATTCACACAAAAAACGCATGACAGCACTAATTCAAGCAATTTAAGTTCATTAAATGCCGCGTTTGGTCGCTATGTTTCTGAAAAAAATAAATTGCCTGACAATTTGGAAAGTTTGACTGATAGTCAAGTTGTACCAGCTACAGCAGTAGGTGGTTGTGCTACTCATACAGGAGAGGCAGTTGGTGCTGTTTATTGCGGTTTGTTAGACCCTACAATGTTCACTACTACCACCTATACAGGTGGAATAGCTGGAACACCATCTAATATTGCGATTACGTCATTAACCAAAGCAGGAATTACATCGATTCACGATAACGATCCAGCAGCAGCGAATAAAACCTTTAATTCAGGTACTGATGGCGTAAATGGCTTAACGACAACATTAAGTCCTACTGATACCGCCACAACGTTGAATCTCATTTCAGTCGCAGGTTTGTCTGCGAATACCGTAACTGCGTTGAAAGCAAAGGGCATTAGTAATGCAGCATCGACAGTTGAAAGTCATTTAGCGTTAGCGTTGGGTGGACACGAAAATGATTATGATACAACTTGCTATGACTATATTGCGTTAGGCATTGGCGATCATAATAAAATGATTGGCAACACCATTCAAAGTGCGCCTGTCAATTTCCCAGAAGATGCTACATTCGGTCCTGTTGATTATTACAACCATTACCTTGCAATTATTCAGGTGGATAAAGATAACACTACTCAACTTGGGCAGTCTGGAAAACCTTGTAGCTCAACAACAGAAAAAGCGAAATTCTTGGGCGTGGTTGCGAATGTACCAGCCGCAGCAGATAGCATTTTATATGGTGCTAACCAAGGTTTAGCATTGGGTTATGAAAACGGCTCAAATCAATAAGTTGATTTATTGACGTTAAATTGCACCCATTGCAATTAACTTCTGTTTGGGCGGTTTGTTTAGGCAAACCGCCTTTTTTGGGTTAGCGAATTGAGGAAAAGTGATGCAAAAGCTGTTATTAC
>CAIVBX010000188.1 GCA_903904275.1 uncultured Pseudomonadota bacterium | reverse complement strand
GATAATTTTAAACCATTTAATGACATTTACAGTTATAGCGCAGGCGATGATATTATCAAAGCGGTTGCAACGGTATTAAAACAATGTGTACCTGAAGGAGTAGGAAAAGTTGGGCATATTGGCGGTGATGATTTTATTGTGATTTTCACAGGTGAAGATTGGTTAAATCGTTGTGAAAACGTGTTGGAAATGTTTGAAAAATTAGTACCTACATATTACACCTACACTGATGTACAAGCAGGTGGTATTCATGCCGAAGGTCGAAGTGGTGAAAAGTGTTTTTTCCCAATGACGAGTTTATCTGTGGGTTTAGTTGCGCCAGGAACGACACAGTATTGCCAATCTCACGTTGAACTCGCTGATTTAGCCTCTGAAGCGAAAAAATTGGCGAAAAAAATTGAAGGAAATAGTTATTTTGTGAACCATCGCAAAAGTCCCAAAATTCTAGACGTTTTATCTAAACCGTACAGTGAAATTATTGAGTTTCACGTTAATACATAGCAATGATAAATTCATATTTTAATAATGCCGTCGCCGAAACGTATTTCGATTAACTTTGTAAGGTGTTTCTTTTCTGATTTTTAACCGTTTGATATTAAGTTTATAACCGTTAATTTCGATGTTTTTCAAATGTAAAAAAATGTCTGACGGCATTTCATCAGGCAATTCAAGCAGTGTGTAATCATTCCGAATGCTGACATTTTGAATGTTATTTCTATCAACTCCAGATTCTTCAATCAATAATTCATGCAAGGATTCAAAATCAATGCGCTGTTTTTTACCCACATCTAAACGATAACGCTGCATTTTAATTGGCGGTAATTCGATTGGGACAATTGGAATTGATGGAATTTCAGGTGGCGGTGGTGAAACGATTTCACCTTCAAAGTGCAGCGATAATAATGCCGCCGCACAATCGAGAGGGTTAATTTCAAGTTCATTTGCCAAAATTAAAACCGCATTACGTTTTCCATCTAAATGGCGGTGTTTAATAATGCTGCGAAGCTGACTAACAATGATGTCAAATGTATTAACTTCAACCATAAAAATTAAATACGATTTTCTTTGATTTCAACAAACGCTTCATCACGCAATTTTCGTAACCATAATTCGGTTTCTTCTTCGATTTTACGTTTACGAATTGCCTCACGAACTTGGTTTTTCTTGAATTCTGCGCTGTTGTCACGATTCTCACGATCTAAAACTTGAATAATATGCCAACCAAATTGCGTTTGAACAGGATCGCTAATTTCGTTAATTTTCAATTTAGTCATGGCTTCTTCAAATGGTTTCACTAACGCACCTGATTCAACCCAATCAAGCGAACCACCTTTAATTGCCGACCCTTTGTCATCGGAATTTGCACGGGCTAAAGTTGCAAAATCATCGCCACTCATAATACGTTCTTTTAATGTCCAAGCGCGTTTGCTGGCTTCAGCATCGTCCACAAGTTCATTTGTTTTAATTAAAATATGACGCACTTTTGTTTTAACAACCATGTGATTGTCATTTAATCCTTTTAGTTCCAACATTTTAATGATGTGGAAACCACTCGGACTGCGTAACGGTTCAGAAATATCGCCTTTTCGTAATTTTCCTACTTCATCAACAAACAAAGTTGGCATATCTTTTAAGGTTCGCCAACCTAAATCACCACCTTTTAACGCATTTCCATCATTAGATTCAATCATCGCAGTTTGTGTGAAATCTTGCCCTGCGCGTAATTTTTTCACCAAATCAGTGGCTTTTTCTTGGGCTTTTTGAATGGCACTTGATGAAGCACCTTCAGGCAATGCAATCAAAATGTGTCCAACATGATATTGCACTAAATCATCACCGACTTTTCCTTGTGTTTCTAAATAATGTTCAATTTCACGGTCAGTGACTTTGATTCGTCCGCCAATTTCGCGTCCGCGTAATTCATTCACAACAATTTCATTTTTCAAATTTTCTAAAAACGCTGCGTAATTCATGCCTTGTTTTTCAAGTTCATGACGAAATTCTTCGGGTGACATATTGTTACGTTTTGCAATATCGGCAGCAGATGAATTTAACATTTCATCGTTGATGTTAATGCCTGCTTTTTCGGCAAGTTGTCGTTGTAACTTATCGACAATCATGCGTTCTAAAACTTGATGACGTAAAATTGACAACGGTGGCATTGGCGATTTGCTGGCGGCGATGCGTTGTTCAATTGTCGAAACTTCACGTTGCAATTCATTTTCTAAAATCACATCGTCTTCCACGATAGCAATGATATTGTCTAATACTTCAGCGGTTGCAAAGTTTGGAAAAAGTAACGCGCCACAAAGTAGAGCTATTTTTTGATGTGTATTAAATTTCATTATTGCGCTGACCGATAACCGTAAATGTTTTGTTCTAAGAAATTGTCTAATTTTTCACCCATGCCTGTTAAACCTTTGAGTTCGACTTGGAAAAATACGCCTGTTTGACTTACGCCTTGTGCGTCAGGAATTTCGCCGTTGTAATAGACGTTTAAGTTATTGACGTAACGTCGTCCAATAACACGAAATTTCCAGCAACAATTTTCTTTTTCAATCCCGAAGAAACTTTCTTGAGTTGAATGATAAAGTAGCGAGTATTGCCAACGTCCAATCGCTGACCAATGATCGACAATGGGATAACTGAATGACACATCACTTTGTGAAATACCTGTTGAAATACTGCTTGGCTGACTTGAAACGGTGTTTTGACGATAACGATAACCGACATTCAAAATTTCATTCGGTTGATTTGTTAAATGTAAAATCGCTTTGCCTCGCGCAATATCAGAATTTTCGGGATTCCACTGCAAACCTGAATCAATGGCAACATGGTCGTTAATTCTCGCGCTAACTTCGCCGATGATGTTAGAAAAACGATTCGTTTCAATCGGTGCATCCCCTATTTTATTACCAGTAGTAGGATCAATAATTGGCATCGTGACGGTTCTATCTTGGAAATACACAATATTACCTAAACTGAATTTTGCACGTTCTTTCCCTGTTTTTTCATCGATTAAACGCGACGTAATTGCGGCTGTAATTTGGTTCGCGTCCTGCATTCTATCGATACCACTAAAACGATTTTCACGGAATAACGTGTTAAACCACATGTCATAAACAGCCGTATCGAAAACCTGAATGTCGTTTTGATTTGTGCGTGGAATATACAAATAATACAAACGCGGTTCTAAGGTATTTGAAAAGTTTTTGCCACCTAAATTCAAACTGCGTTCAAACGTCATACCGCTGTCAGTTGAAAAAATCGGCAACGTGCGATCAATTTGTTTTGAATCGCCAGATGTTAAAGGATTACTTAAAAAATAATTCGTGTATTGCACCGATATTTTTGGCGTGATGTAAGCACTTGCGGATTGCATTGGAATACTAATTGACGGCTTGATATTGCTACGTTGTCCGTTCAATAAACTGGTATGTTGAAAATAAACAAATTCATTATCTAATGCGACGTTAACAGGCGCAGGCAACTGGTCAAATTCATGTTTTAAATTCACGTTCACTTGAGGTAATTTTCGATAAGGTAATTTTTGTCCTGTTAAGTATTTATCAATTGATTGATAATTTTCAACCCGCGCCACCGCGTTAATATTGTCACCGTAATAACCGACATCTGCCTGACTTTTTAAATAACTGAAATTCGGCATACTCAACGCGCTGCCTAATTCAGCGAAATAATTTTTATCCGAAACGAAATTTAAATCGACATTCGCATGAATTTTTTCATTGAATCGTGTTGTGTTTTTAAATGAACCGAAATAGCGGCTTTTATTTTCACGAAGGTAATCGCTGGGTAAAACTTCGATATTTACTTGACCATGTGAATCATCTGTTAAATAACGCGATTCACCTGCTAATAAAATCCCTCTTTTTGTTAAATAACGCGGTCTGAATGTCGCATCATAATTGGGCGCGATATTGAAATAATACGGCGTGCTGATATTGAAACCCGCGCGTTGGGTATTGCCAAACGAGGGCGCAAGAAAACCAGAGCTGCGACGACTATCCGTTGGAAACCCTAAATAAGGCGAATAAAAAACGGGTACGCCTTTAAATTCCAGCCATGTATTTTTTGCTGAACCGCGACCGTCTTCTTTATCGATTTTTAAATCACTCGCGTGAACAACCCAATCTTGATTTCCCGTCGGGCAACTGGTGTAAGCGACATCTTGATAATGTGAAATCGTTTTGCTTTCCCGTTGGACTGCGCCTGCATGACCGCGTAATGGCGCACTGGGCGCAATGAAAAGAACATCATGTAATTTTACTTGGTCGTTTGCTAAATCAAATGTTGCCGAATCGGTATGCACAGATAAGTCATCATCGCTGTAATAGACATCGCCTTGCGCGTCTAATTTGCCTGTTACGCTGTCGTAATTGGCAGCATTTGAAAACATTTGTTGGTCAGCGCGTTTAATTTCAACGTTACCAAAATAACTGCTAATTTCATTTTCAAAAATTTCAGAATAGTTTGATTTTACGTTAATTGGCGAGCGATTACGGTCGCCTTTGTTTGAACTGATTGGAAGATGTTTTGGTGCGTTGGGATTGCTGCAATGTTCCCACGGGTCAACTTTTAACTGTGATTTCAATGTATTAAATGTTTGTTCTTCGGTGTCATCAAATGCCGCTGGCAAAATGCCTAACGTGCTGGAATGTTCGATTTTTGTGGTGACAGGAACAGGACGAGAAATTTCTTTTTCAGCAATCACTTTTTCAACAGTTGGCGTGACAATCGGTTCAGGTGTTGTGGTTTCGATAACAGGTTCAGGTTTTTCGATTTCAACAGGTGATTCAGGAGTAGGAGAATGGGGTATTTCATTTGCTTTCGCATCACCATTACATACCCATTCTTTGCCATCTTTACTTTGTTCACAATTCCACGCCGCAGAATTGGCGATAGACTCACTAGCATAAGAAAAAGTTGAAGAGAGCAAAAATAAAAATAAACGTCGTTGCATAAGGTCGATTTAAGTCTAAAAGGTCGAGTAGTGATAAAATGCGAAAGTGCTTTAAGCGGCATTTTAACCTACTTTTACGACTGCATTCTAATAAACAGTATCGCCTCATTTTTTGGAGTTTCAAACATGACAAAACCAAAAGTCTTTATTACTCGCCGTTGGACGGAATCGGTCGAAGCCAAATTGCGTGAATTATATGACGTTACCTTAAATGAAAATGATCGCCCTTTAACAGCAGATGAATTCAAATCGGCATTACAAAATTACGATGCGGTTTGTCCAACCGTTTGCGATTCATTTCCTGCTGAGGTTTTGAGTGTTGAAAATAAACGCTGCAAAATTTTGGGTAATTTTGGTGTCGGATACAATCACATTGATATTGAAGCGGCGAAAGCAAACGGTTTAATTGTGACAAATACGCCCAATGTGTTGACACAAAGCACCGCCGATATTGCAATGACGTTGTTATTGATGACAGCGCGACGTGGTGCGGAAGGCGACAGGTTAGTTCGCGCTAAAAAATGGCAAGGTTGGTGTCCAACCAGTATGTTGAGTTCAAATGTCACAGGCGCAACATTAGGGTTAATTGGTTTTGGGCGAATTGGTCAAGCCATGGCAAGAAAAGCGCATCATGGTTTTGACATGAATATCATTTATTTCAATCCAAGTCAGGTTGACGAATATGTCATTCAAGATTTGAAAGCAAAACGTTGTGAAACAGTAGCCGAATTATTAGCACAAGCTGATTTTGTTTCGCTGCATTGTCCTGCTGGCGCGAAAACAAAACATTTAATCAATGCTCAAACCTTAAAATTGATGAAATCGACCGCGCATTTAATCAACACTGCACGCGGCGATATTGTTGATAGTCAAGCGTTAATTGACGCATTAAAAACGAAACAAATTGCGGGCGCAGGTTTAGATGTTTATGAAAATGAGCCACATATTCATGACGGATTTTTAGAATTAGATAATGTGCAATTATTACCGCATTTAGGTAGCGCAACATTAGAAACGCGCACCGCAATGGGAGAAAAAGTCTTAGCCAATTTAGCCGCGTATTTTGCAGGCGAAACATTACCCGATAAAGTTTGTTAAACCTCCTTTTTTATTTCACTTTTTTATTTTTGAGTTTCACACAATGACAGTTACAACAAGATTTGCACCAAGTCCAACAGGTTATTTACACGTTGGCGGGGCGCGTACCGCTTTATTTTCATGGCTTTATGCTCGCAAACATGGTGGGCAATTTATTTTAAGAATTGAAGATACAGATTTAGAACGTTCAACAAAAGAATCGGTGCAAGCAATTTTTGACGGCATGGATTGGCTGGGATTGAATTACGACACTGAACCGACTTTTCAAACCCAGAATTTCCCGCGTTACAAAGAAATCATCGCCAAATTACTTGAAACAGGTCACGCTTATTATTGCGATTGCAGTAAAGAAGAATTAGAAATTTTGCGTGAACAACAAATGGCAGCGAAAGAAAAACCACGTTATAACGGGAAATGCCGCGATGCCAATAAACCCCAAAATGAAAAAACGGTTGTGCGTTTTAAAACACCGATTGACGGAGAAATTACGATTCCTGATTTAGTTAAAGGCAACATTACGGTTGCGAATAAAGAACTCGATGATTTAGTGATTGCGCGTGCTGATGGTTCACCGACTTACAATTTAACGGTTGTGGTTGATGACATGGACATGAAAATTACACACGTTATTCGTGGCGATGATCATATCAATAACACGCCGCGACAAATTAACATTTTGAAAGCCTTAAATGCGCCATTGCCTGAATATGCACATTTGCCGATGATTTTGGGTTCAGATGGCGCGAGATTATCAAAACGTCACGGCGCAGTCAGCGTGATGCAATTTCGAGATGAAGGTTATTTGCCACAAGCACTTTTAAATTATTTAGTGCGTTTAGGTTGGTCACATGGCGACCAAGAAATTTTTTCAATCGCTGAAATGATTGAATTTTTTGATTTGAATGATGTGAATGGCGCGGCTTCAACGTTTAACATGGAAAAATTGTTGTGGTTAAATCATCATTATTTAATGCACAGCGAACCCGCCGACATTGTGTCGCATTTAGTTTGGCATTTAGGTGTAATTGGAATTGATGCAAATGTAGATAAATCTGTTGATTTGGTTGAACTTATCAAAGCACAACGTGAACGTTGTAAAACCTTAGTCGAAATGGCAAATGCAAGCCGTTATTTTTATCAAGAATTTGAAACCTATGATGAAAAAGCCGCGAAAAAAGCCTTTTCAGAAGGCAGCGACAACGTTTTATTGGAATTAAAAAATGCGTTTGCCGCGCTGGATTTGTGGGAAAAAGAAGCCTTGCATGATGTGGTTAAAAATACGGCTGAAAAATTAGCATTAGGTTTGGGTAAAGTCGCGCAACCTTTGCGCGTCGCGGTTTGTGGCTCAGGTGTTTCACCCTCTATTAATATTACGCTTGCACTTTTAGGTAGAGAAAAAACGGTGGCGCGTTTGCAACGGGCAATTTCTTATATTCAAGCCGTGTAAAAATGAAAAAAATTCTAATTTATACCGCGCACCGTTGTGGTTATTGTGTAATGGCAAAACGTTTGCTCGACAGCAAAAATGCCATTTACACCGAAATCAATGTTGATGAACAAGCGGGAATGCGAGAAGAAATGATGCGAAAAACCCAACGTCGAACCGTGCCACAAATTTATATTGGTGATTTCCACGTTGGTGGTTTTGATGATTTAAATGCCTTGAACAAAGCGGGGAAATTGGATGAATTGTTAAGTGCGATGAATAACTAATAAATGTGAAAAGACTCGATGATTTTTCTAAAAAATGAAAAGTTGCGAGTCTTTTTAGATATTCAATTTTTCTGCAAAATCAGGTAATTCCGAATAATGCAATAAATAAACGCCTGTGGAATTAGCAATTTGTTTAGCCGATGCCGTGTAAGTGTTATTTGTGACAACCGCCGCAATATCAGCCTTTTCAAATTGTTTCCCTGCAACAATTTCTTGAACGGCTTTATTTCCAACTGGATTTGAGTATTTTTTAACCTGAAATACGGCTTTGCAATTGCTAAAGTACAATAACTTTTGACATAACCACATAGCACGTTGCATTGTGATTCTATTTTAACTTTTATTAATTATTTAAAAATGAAAAAAATAATTTTATCAATATCTATTGCGTTATTTTCTTGGATGCTAAATGGGTGTGCTACCCGTTATGAAATATCAAATCTTCAAAGGTCAGTATATGGTCAAAATTGCCGACCAATAGCGTCTGAAACCTGCCCAAAATCAGGGTGTAACAAATATACATTAGGAGGGAGATTTAGAGAATTAAATGCTAACAACGCGACAGTAACCATTAACGAATTAGGTATACAAGATTCGGTAATATATTTTCATTGTGGTGCTGAGGAGCGACCATATATGGTTAAGCCATCTACAGTATCACTAGTTAAAAATACAATAAATCAATCAGCAACAGAGGATAATCTTAATCAATCAAAAGCTGAATGCGAATATGAAGCTCACAAATTTACGGTTGACACAGGGGGGCAATCACCGAGTAGAGCTTACATACCAACTAACAATTATATTGTTAATGATGCTCAATTAAAGGCAATCAGATAAAGGCAATCAGAAATGACGATTATCAGAGAGAGTCTCACAAATTAGATTTATTGTTAGAAAAACAAAAACTAATAAGTGAATGCCTTGCAGTAAAAGGCTTTGTATTCACTAAGTCAAAAGATAGCAAAGATATTGATATGTTTTATTCTAAATGTCCTGAAAAGGACGGATATATCGATACTTGCTTTATATCTGAAAAATCTAAGTAATTTGACAAAACCTATTCGCTTGCGGTGATTGAGTTCAAAAAAGATTCAAACAAACACCAACCGCAAAGCGAAAACAAAATAATGAAAAAAACAAAAAAAGAAATTAGTTTCATTTGATTTAAGTTATTTGGTTATGGTGAATACAAAAAATTATCCGATTTTAAAACTATTCCAAACCGCGTAATAAATCCGCTTTAATATCATCAATTGATTCCAACCCAACAGAAATACGCACTAAATTATCGTTGATACCTGCTTTTGCTCGTGCTTCAGGCGTTAAACGACCATGCGTTGTTGTGGCTGGATGCGTGATGGTGGTTTTTACATCGCCCAAATTTGCAGTAATTGATAACATTTGCGTCGCATCAATCAATTTCCACGCAGCTTCTTTTCCGCCGTTGACTTCAAAACTCACCACGCCACCAAAATGACTTTGTTGAATTTTTGCCAATTCATGCTGTGGATGCGTTTTCAACGCAGGATAATTTACTTTTGAAATAGCAGGTTGTTCGGCAAGCCATAACGCTAACGCGGTGGCGATGTCACAATGTGCTTTCATACGAATTGCGAGCGTTTCTAATCCGCCTAAAAATACCCACGCATTAAACGCGCTCATTGTTGAG
The DNA here is from genome assembly GCA_903904275.1 of uncultured Pseudomonadota bacterium. GTDB lineage: Bacteria > Pseudomonadota > Gammaproteobacteria > Methylococcales > Methylomonadaceae > UBA10906. The sequence goes on along the minus strand of CAIVBX010000188.1, from coordinate 2,122 downwards.
CCGCCTGTTCGCAAATAGGGATAAATGTATTTTTCAATAATTTCATCACTTGCAACAACTGCCCCACCAACGCAACGCCCTTGACCATCGATATATTTTGTTGCCGAATGCACAACAATGTCTGCGCCTAGCGTTAGCGGTTTTTGTAATGCGGGCGTGCAAAAACAATTATCTACAACCAGCAACGCATTATGCGCGTGAGCAATATCGGCTAAAGCCCGAATATCAGCAATTTCAATCAATGGATTTGACGGCGTTTCTAAAAACAAAAAGCGCGTGTTTGGTTTTATGGCAGCTTCCCATGCACTGACATCAGTTAAATCAACGAAATCCGTTTCAACACCAAATTTACCGAAATAATTCTGAAACATCAAAACCGTGTTACCAAAAACCCCACGAGAACAAACAACATGGTCGCCTGCTTTTAGCAATCCCATTCCTACCGCCATAATTGCCGCCATACCTGACGAAAAGGCTAAACAACGCTCGCCTTTTTCCATCAGAGCTAAACGGTCTTGAAATGCGGCAACCGTTGGATTCGTGAAACGCGAATAAATGTTACCTGCTTGTTGACCTGTAAAACGTGCCGCCGCATCTGCCGCGCTTTTAAACACATAACTCGAAGTCATAAAAATCGGCATACTGTGCTCATCTTCGTGAGTGCGATGTTGACCAGCGCGAATGGCTTGCGTTTCTAAAGCGTATTGATTCCAATCGATTTCGTTCATGATGTTTTCGGAAGGCTAAAAATAGAAAAAGCCGCAAGCGGCTAGTATTTTGGTAGTTTTTTTGTTTTCTGGAGACGTTGCGGCGCAACGCCTCGACAGATTTAGTTTAAGCGGTTGCTAAAACTAAGGCTTTAACTTTTGCATTCAAACGGCTTTTACCGCGAGCAGCTTTATTTTTGTGAATAATGCCTTTGTTGACTGATGAATCTAAAACAGATTCTGCAACTTTAAACGCTGAACGTGCGCCGTCTTTATCGCCTTCTTTAATTGCAACTAACACTTTTTTTACGAAAGTGCGTAATTTGCTACGTTGACTTGCGTTGCGTTGACGATTTTTTTCAGCTTGTCTTGCACGTTTTTTAGCTTGTGGTGAATTAGCCATGATGTCTCTATGAAGTTAATTTTAAAGGGATTTTGAATCGGCGAATTATGTTAGAAAATGCCATGATTGTCAATTGTTAAGTACGTTTTCATCATTTGGAAATGTTACGAAAAAGAGCTTAAAACGCAACAGTTAATCAACATCAATTTGTTCAGGTTTTAAAAATTTTTCCGCATAGTGTTTATAAATTTTGTGGGAAACAAACGCGCTGTAAATATCGGGGTCAATGTGTCCACTTTTGCTCATTTTTTCCAAAATAAATAATGATTCGGATAATTTTTTGCCTGATTTATAAGGTCTATCAGAAGCGGTTAAGGCTTCAAATACATCTGCAATTGCCATTACTCTAGCTTGAATGGTCATGTTTTCTCGTGTTAGACCATTTGGATAACCTTTCCCATCCATTCTTTCATGGTGTCCCCCTGCATATTGAGTGACATTTTTTAAATGCTTTGGCCATTTAATCGCATTTAACATCGAAATAGTAACGCTAATATGATTATTGATTTGTTTTCGTTCAATTTCCGTTAATGTGCCATAAGGAATGCTTAAATTATGTAATTCATTTCCGCTTAATAATGGAAATGTTTCCCCGTTAAGTTCCCATGTAATTTGTTGTAAATCATTGAGTGCTTGTATTTTATCTGGTGAGGTAAATTCGCTGCCTTTATTGCATTCTTTAATAAATTTAAGATGTTGCTCAATCAGTTTTATACGTTCTTGGAAAAGGTATTCTAATTCTTCATATTCTGGTTTCTTTCCTGCTTCTAATGCTTCAATTTTGTGTTTTAACATCGCAATTTCTGCATCACGTTTTAACACTTCAAAACGGATTTCTATCAATTGCACACGATCAAAAATCGTTTCTAATTTTGTGGCTTTATCAATAATAAATTCGGGTGTAGTAATTTTGCCGCAATCGTGCAACCACGCCGCAATTGTGAGTTCATAACGATCAGCATCGGTTAACGAAAAATCTTTTAAATAACCGTTTTCTTTTTGATGTGCGGCT
>CAIVBX010000187.1 GCA_903904275.1 uncultured Pseudomonadota bacterium | reverse complement strand
TGATGATTTTGAAATTATTGTTGTAAATGACGGTTCGGATGATTAATATGATGAAGATTATTTAAAATTAAGCGATGAATTGGGTGAAAAAGTCCGAATTTTACATATTGAAAAATCCTGGAATGGTCATGGTCCAAATTATCCAAGAAACATGGGGGTTCGGATTGCAAAAGGAGATTACTTATGTTTTCTCGATGATGATGATGAATGGATTGATGAAAACCATTTAAGTGTCGCCTACGAAACGCTAAAACAATCAAAAGCAGATGTTTATTTCACTAATCAAAAAGTGTATTTCAATAATGAATGTACTTTTCAACAAATATGGTTAGCAAAATTAGATTCAAAAATTGATAAATCCACCAAAACGCTTATTAACGGTGCTTATCCCGTTACTATCAATGAACTTTTATCTGTTGATGGTTTTTGTCATTTAAATACCAGTATCGTAAAAAAAGAATTATTTTTTGAAATCAATGGATTTGATGAACATATCCCTTATGAAGAAGATCGCGCTTTTTATTATCGTGTTATTGATGCGGCAAAATTGATTTTTCATTTTCCGAAAGAAACATCACGACACAATGTGCCTGATGCAACAAAACAAAGTAATGTTTCTACTTCTGTTTTAAAGCTAGAAAGAATGTTGTCTCGATTAAGTTTCTTGAACTACGGAATTGTTCAACGAAAAAATGAAAAAATTCGCGATTTGCTAAAAAAACACAGAATGTATACGCTGAAAGCAATTAGTGAAGAGTTATATCAATCTGGTGATTATCGTACAGCAAGTCATTATGCAAATGAGGCACTTATAGTCGGTTTTAATGTGAAGTGGCTATTATTTACGAGCTGGCTATTTTTTAGGGCTATTTTTGAAAACAAAGAGAAGAAATAACTATGAGACTAAGTGGACGCGATGCGTCACAATTACGCGAAATTAAATTAACGTGCGGTTACACAAAGCACGCAGAAGGTTCTGTTTTAGTTGAATTTGGCGATACAAAAGTATTGTGCAATGCCAGCGTCGATAAAAGTGTGCCACGATTCTTGAAAGGAAAAGGTGACGGTTGGGTAACAGCTGAATATGGAATGCTGCCACGCTCAACGCATAGTCGCTCTGACAGAGAAGCATCACGCGGCAAACAAACAGGGCGAACATTAGAAATTCAACGTTTAATCGGGCGTTCATTACGCGCTGTAATGGATTTGAAAGCCTTAGGCGAACAAACCATCACAATTGATTGTGACGTTTTACAAGCTGATGGTGGTACACGAACAGCCGCAATTACAGGTGGTTATGTTGCATTAGCATTAGCGGTTGAAACACTATTAGCACAAAAACAACTCAAATCTAATCCTATTCACGGACAAATTGCAGCAGTGTCAGTTGGTATTTTTAATGGTGAACCCATTTTAGATTTAGATTATACCGAAGATAGCAATGCTGAAACTGACATGAATGTTGTCATGAATGACGCGGGTGGATTTATTGAAATTCAAGGAACAGCCGAAGGTCATGCGTTCCGAAGAGAAGAGCTTGATAAATTGTTGGAATTAGCTAACTATGGCATTCAAACATTATTAGAAAAACAATCAGAAGCGTTAAAAAATCACCGTTAAATTTTTCAAAACCAAAAAGGATTTCAAAATGTTATATAACTCAGAATTAGTAGATGAATTGAATATATTGGCGCGTTATAACTTAACGAGTTTACAAGAAGGCATCAAAATTCATAAAGATGCTGCTCCTGAAGTCATTTCCGCGGCGACACGATTATTTCAAAAAGGTTTAATTGATCACCAAGATGGTGGTTATTTGACACATTTAGGCTTAGAAGTTGCTGAAAAAGTGCAAGCTGTTTTAACTATTCTTTGCACAGAAGAAATATAAAAAAAATTGATATCCCCCCACCCTAAAGGGTTAAAACGGGGGATTTCTACAGTAGTGAGTCAATCGAAAAATTCGCTGCAAGCCTATAAATTACTGGATTTTGAAAACTGTATTTTCTAAAATATCCCTAGTAGAGTAATGCTGCACCGTATTCGATGCCAAAACAATAAATTTTGAACAGAAAAAAATCACCTTTTTGTTGAAACTGTTTTTTTCACTAAATTTTACTATTTTACTGACCTTGCCTCATGCACGCGTGGATGAACTCATTGTCTAAATGTGTCTATTTTAGACAATCGTACTTTGCATAAATACGCATACTTTACGCCAATGTTTAACCGCGCCAACGCGGTCAAAGCCTGTTAAACTTCTCAGATCGACGGGAATTTGTACCACACTCCCCGAATGCAAATCATGGATAAAGCGATTGTTGAGTTTTGGGAAAACCATGACCCTAAAAATTCCCCAAATTCAGAAGCGGTAAAGCAATGGATAAAAGAAAATAATGAAAATTTATCCGACAGAAAAGCATGATAGCGTCGCTATTTTTCGCGAAAGATTCCTTTGGCTTCCTGCCAGTGAATCGGCGAAAAATCACGCGACGAGTTTAATGCCTTCGGCTGCCCTGATTCGTTCTTCGTCCAGTGGCTTATTACGCACAAAGCCGCTACATAACTCACTTCCTAAGATGACTTTACGCTGCGTCGCGAGGACTTGCATTTTTTCTCTACGCATTTGCTACGAAAAAAACGCCCGTCTGCTGCGGCTATCGGGGACTAAAAATTATCCATGATTGCATCATTTTTCGGCGTTCTTCTAAATGTGCAGGCGATTGTAAGCGCGTCCGTTTGGGTCACGAACGGCGTGTGTTAATTGATGTTCAATAAAATCATAAAACCTAACACTTCATCAAACAGTTTGTGATGACCGTTTTTCCAAAAATTCAAGTTTAAGGTTAGTCTGTTTTGGAATACCTACGCCTGCCGAAATTGGATAATCTATAACTGAACCGCTTTTTTGATAACCGCATTTTAGATAAAAATCAATCAATTCAGGGCGCGATGATAAAACCATCATCACAAATTTATTTGCGTTAAAATTCAAACGTGCATAATTCTCAGCATACTCCAACATTTGTTTTCCCACGCCTTGACTTTGTAACTTAGGATTCACTGCAAGCATGCCGATATGACTTGAATTACCCTGTTTTTCGACTTCAACACACACCACAATGGTCAAGTTTTTAGTGGCAACTAAAATTACCACATCCAGTTTTGACAGAATATCAGTAAGTTTCTCAGTATTGATGCGCTTGCCAGAAACTAAATCTGCTTCATGTGTCCAGCCTGCTATGTTTGAGTTTGGGCGATAAGCTACATTGACGAGTTGGACTATATCTTCAATATCAGAATGATTGGCAATACGAAATGAATCGACTTTGTACTTAATGGCTTCACATAAATAACAATCTGTGGATAAAGTGGACACTAAAAAAACTCCAGTGAAATTTCTATAACGCAAACACCAATAAATAAGGGTTTTACGTTAATTGGCATTATTGGGTGATGAAATTGAATGTATCAGAAAAATACCCCTTATTGCGAGTGAGGCAATCGAACAAATCGATACAAGCCTTTAAATTATTGAGTTTTAGAGGTTCGCTTTTTTAATATACCGTCAAAAATACCGTCACCAGTGCGGTGCTGCTCCGCATTCGATGCCAAAATGATAAATTGAACATATAAAAAAACCGCCTTTTTATCGGCGGTCATGTTCACTAGATTTCACTACTTTAGTGATTGATTTGCGTAAATACGCCTATTTTAGGGGAATTGGCATTTTCTAAATGTGTCTATTTTAGACAATCGTTTGGGCTTCGGGCGAATGGTGAATTACCGGTATGAACTACCAACCCGCCCCATTGCGTAAATTTGCACACTTTACGCAACCGCTGTTGATTATTTATTCAGTATTAAATTCAAATCTCGCAACGTCGCGGGGTTTTAAAACGTTCCAACTGGTGAACATGGTCAAGCCGCGCCAACCTAAGCCAACGCGGTCAAAAGGTCATGTTTTCAAACCTTAGAGAAAATTAGAGTTTTCAGGTTTGTTCAGGTTTTCAAATCCTAGCAATTCACTGTGAATCACGCCCCGTCTAGGTTTTGTTGTGACATAGCACGCGCGGATGAAATTAATAAGTTTTGCTAAGTTTTCAGCACCGCAACCGCATCATGCTTTTTCAACGTCT
>CAIVBX010000186.1 GCA_903904275.1 uncultured Pseudomonadota bacterium | reverse complement strand
TTGCCGAAGTAGTGCGTGGACGTTGGCAATACATTTCAATTTCACCAAAAAACGCATGTTTTTTTATGACCTCAACTTCAGTTTCACCCCCACTTGAATCGGCATTGTAAAGTTTGACAGAACCTTCAACGACAAAAAACATCTTGTAATCATCCCACCCTTCTTCAAAAATAATGGTGTCTGCCTTAATTTTAATCGTGGGAAGCAATGTTTTAACTTTTTGTTTAACGAGTAACATAATGAAAAATCCTATAAAGCTGCGATATTCGCACGGGCAAGACGTTCACCCATCAGGCGCACCATTTTTCCTGAAAATGCAGGTGTTTGTCCGATAAATTGATCAAGCTGCATACGATTTTTTATATAAACAAGTCGTACATCCGTCAACGCTTTTGCTGATAAAGAACGTGGTTTATTGTGAAACATTTCAATTTCACCAAAAAATTCATGTGCCTGTAACACTAAAACTTCAATTTCATTTCCGTGGCGCGTAGCGTAAAGTTTTACGCGACCTTCAACAATGATAAACATCGTTTTATCTGAACTTCCCTCGATAAAAATTTGCGTGCCAGCTTTGAGTTTTTTGATAGGTAACATAAATAATTCCTAAAAAGAATTTTAATTGTGAATTTCGCGATGGCGCAATTTTAGTGCTTGCCTTGTCATTGTCGCAAATTTATATTTCACGCGCTAAACCGTAAAATTCCAACTGCTTCGCGCAATTGAGCAATAAACGGCTGGCTAATAGCACGGGCTTTTGCAGCACCTTGTTGTAATTTTTCTTCAATATGATTTGGTTGTTGTAATAATTCTTCGTAACGTTCCCGCGCAGGTGAAACTTCAGCATTTACTTTTTCAAATAAAATGGCTTTCATTTCTCCCCAACCGATGCCTTCTTGATAACGTTTTGCAATTTCTGCCACTTCATCGGCATTCGCAAACGCTTTGTACATACTGAATAATGTGCAGTCGTTGGTATCTTTCGGTTCATGTGGTTCAAGTGAATTGGTTTTTATTTTGTTAATGAGTTTTTTTAATTTCTTTTCAGGTTCAAATAACGGAATGGTATTGTTATAACTTTTACTCATTTTACGTCCATCTAGCCCTGATAAAATCGCACCTTGTTCATCAATAACCGCTTCGGGCAACGCAAAATGTTCACCATAAATATGATTAAACCGTGCGCCAATATCTCGCGCCATTTCAATATGTTGCAATTGGTCTTTTCCAACAGGCACTTTATTGGCGTTAAATAACAAAATGTCTGCTGCCATTAAAATTGGATAACTAAACAATCCCATTGTGATGCCTTTATCTGCATCGTTTTCGGCAGTTTGTTCATTTTCTGAAACGGCGGCTTTGTAAGCGTGCGAACGATTCATTAAACCTTTCGATGTAACGCATGTTAAAAGCCAGGTTAATTCTAAAATTTCTGGCACATCCGATTGACGATAAAAAACGGCATTATCCGTATCTAAACCTAACGCCAACCACGTTGCGGCAATTTCTAAACTGGATTGACGCACACGAGCAGGTTCTTGGCATTTAATCAGGGCGTGATAATCTGCTAAAAAATAAAAAGGCGTAACATTTGCGTTTTGACTAGCTTGAATGGCGGGGCGAATTGCGCCTACATAATTCCCTAAATGTGGCGTGCCTGTCGTTGTGATTCCCGTTAAAACAATCGCTTTTTTCATCGTAAATTCTCAAAAGTAAATAAGGTAAAAAATTATAGACCGTCATTTTATAGTAAAATTTTTTACAATCACGTTTAAAACAGGAAAAAGCCAATGCAGTATGATGAAAAACGCGCTTTTATGCGTATCGATTTAGACAGCGAAATACACTATCGCTTAGTGAATTCTCATGAATTTTATTCCGCAAAATGTATTTCATTAAGCGGTTCAGGGGTTTCTTTTATTTCGGCTCATAATTTTAATGAAGGTGAAGCACTTGAAATTAAAATTACACCCCAAAGTGCAATTACGCCTGCTTTGACGGCATTTGTAGAAGTTGTCAGAGTGACATCGACAACCACAGGTAATTATGAAATTGCCGCAACTATCAAAACAATTAAAGGTTAAAAATGTTCACTATCACGAAAGACGTTTATTTTTGTTATGGTCATCGGTTAATGAATCATGGTGGGAAATGCCGTCATTTACATGGGCATAGCGTCAAAGCCGTGATTTCGATTTCGCATGAAAATTTAAATGACCAAAGTATGGTTTGCGATTTTTCTGAAGTGAAAGAGTGCGTGGAAAATTATGTGAATACGCATTTGGACCACAATTTTTTATTGCATAAAGATGACCCGATTATTCCTGCGTTAATTCAAAATAATGAGCGTTTTATGGTGTTAGACGAACATCCAACCGCCGAAGTGTTGAGTAAAATGCTTTTTAAACATTTACAAGCCAGCGGTTTTCACGTTAATGAAGTTGTGTTGTGGGAAACTGCAAGTGCGAGTGCAAGCTATCGAGAATAAAATCGTTTAGTCAAAAAAAGTGCTAATGCCTGCAATGCCTTGTGCGCCTAAATTTTGTGCTTGTTCTAAATCTGTTTTTTTCAAACCGCCCAACGCATAAACAGGCAAATTACCTGTCGAAACGAATTTAGCAAACACGTCCCAGCCTAATGGTTCAATTTCGGGATGGGTTTTTGTTTTCAAAACAGGCGCAATGACGACAAAATCAACACCTATTTTCTCGGCGTGTTGCAATTCTTCCAAATTGTGACACGACGCGCTTAACCACCGTAAATTTTCAGGACGCGCGTTTAATTTTAATAAGTCAAAACTCGTTAAATGAATCCCATCAATTGCCAATTCAAACGCCTCTTTAACCGCAGAATTTAGCAAGAAAACCGCCTGATTTTTTTTGCACAATGGATAGGCAATTTCTAAAAATTCACGAATCTCCGACGCAGTTAAATTTTTTAAACGTGCTTGAATGAGTTTTATATTTTGTGAAAGTAAATGGTTTAATTTCAACCGTAAATCGTCAGAATCATCGTTCAAAATCGCGTAAAACGTTGGCAATTTCAACGCATTTAAAATCGCATGATTGGCAGCGGGAAAATCATAATTATCTAAATCTGATATTTTCACCCACGCACTTTCTTGATTGAGCAAACTTTTCGGAATACCCGTAAATTTCGTAATTTCAAAAACAGACAGCACAACATTTCTGTCTGAATAATCATGTTGTAATTGAATCAAAGGTGTTGAAGAAATCACATCAATGTCGATTTCTTCTTTTAATTCACGCGCCAATGCGGTTTGCAATGTTTCGTTATGTTCAACTTTCCCGCCTGCAAATTCCCATAAATTCCCTTGATGTAAATTGTTATGTCGGCGTGAAATAAAAATTTCACCTTCTACATTCTTCACAATACCAATCACAATCGAAATGCGTTTTTTCATCGCTGTTTAACGCTGGTTAATTGTCATTTCTCGATGTTCAGATCGAAAAACACTTTTGCTCCGATTTTCTTGTGCTTTCCAAAATGTATTGTTAATACGAATTTCAACGCCTGTATAAACACCACGTTCAGCAATGACTTTTGCATCGTCAATAATGGTCACATTTTTGGATAATTCATCTAATTCGGCTTGATACGATTCGGCATCAATAACTAATTTACTCAATGTGTGATGCAATTTTTCCAATAATTCCGTGTTTCCACGCTCAGGATGACTATCAATAAACGCTAAAACTTTATGAATGTCTTTTTGTTCTTTTTCATTTGGCACGAGAAGACTTTTTATTGTTGCAACTCGTCTTTGAACATAAGGATTTGAACCTACTTGAATATAGGTTTTCATACCAGATGGTGAACCCAAAATCGTCCCTTTAACTAACAACATTGCCCACGTTACACCGCCAAAAATAGAGGGTTTTTTCGCGCTATTTTTAGCACCTGTGACAATTTTATTGCCTGCCATCAACCGATTATTCATTGCGTATTTTTCAACAACAATATCTACGCCTGCCTCGACGCTAAAATTTTCAGCGAAACCAACGAGAACTGATCCGCGTGAAAGAATTTTAGCTTCCTGTTTTTTTTCCTCCTTATTATCCTCCTCGTTCACTTCATTAGAACCTTGAATACCCCCTATAACAGTGACATTGCCATTAGCAATAAGTTCACTATTTCCTGTCACACCGCCTTTAATAATTAAATTTCCCATGCACTCAAGTTGTGAATCCGTAACGTTTCCATCAACGGTAATATCTTCAAGCGCGTAAATTTTCATTCCTTCATCAACATTCCCCAAAACCACGACAGAGCCATCAAAACGGATATTTCCTGATGCTAAATCGACTTGTTTCACCGTTAAAACAGGAGAAACAATCATGCCGTTTGGTATTGCAATGGGCTGACCTGTAATGTCAGACAGTAATTGATTCGGGTCGTCTGGATTTAAATGAACTCCTTTTTTATCGCCTGAAAAAGGGAGATCCGCACCACCTGTTGGCTCAATAATCTCGCCTAAAACATTACGTCCTTTTAGACCTGGAATAGCAGGAATTCGCTGCATTAATACATCATCTTTATGCACCATCATGATGTCGCCTAATTCGCGGTAATCAACATCACCATTTTCATCAACAAGTGGTTTTCTTTCGTCTGCAACAGGAGTCAAATTTTCAAATTTTGCGTCAACGCCTGCAACGGGTGACAGTCCTATAGCGATAGTGAAATCGGCTATTTTTCCTTTTGCTAATACTTCTTCAATTTGCTCATCAGGAACAATGCCCCAAACCACTTTCTTTTCAGCTAAGGCTTTTTTTACGTCAGCTAAGGTAATTTCTTTGCCACCGAAATTGGGCGTTAATGAAAAACGGGCTTTCATTTTGTCTTCGGATATTGCAATATCGCAATGGGCATCACGACGCTCGCCTATTTCAGCTTCAAAACATTCATTTTCGGTCGCATTTTTGTAACGATGCAAAAATTCAACCACGAGATAATCGTTTAAAAATACATTTGCAAACGGTGTAGTTGCTAATTGTTCTTTAAAAAGAGCCGCTGTTAAGTCGATTTTAGTTTCAGAATGTGTATAAACAGCAAATAATTTGCGATTTTCAATATCCATTTTAAAACTGATACCATTTTCAACAATGCCATTTTTAACTTGGATTTCTTCACTCATAACCTTCTCCCATAAAACCTTTCATTCTTAAATCTTCTTTCAAAAGATGGGCAATTAACCAATCTTTAGCTAAATACGTTACATAATCGTACATTTTAGAAATATCCTCTTCTAGTAACGTTTCATTTTCCATAATCCTATAAATATCATCTCGAATACGATTCAACGTAATGGCTAAACTAGTATGTCCTTTTGCGTTATCTTCGAGAAATGGATATTGATGTTTAAGCTGCAATTTTTCTTCATTTTGAAAATGCGCGATGCCAAATTCATACAATTGATCAAGAAAAAATAATACAGGTTCTTTATCTTGAGGGTGACGTAAAGCAATTTCAATTGCGTTAATAGTTGTAAGTAATAATTTGTGTTCTGCATCAGCTGCAAGATGCCCAACACTAAAACGAGTGTCCCATTTAATCATATATTTTCCTTTAAAAAACAGCTTGAGGATATGAACCTAAGCATTTAAACATTGATATTTTAGATTTTAATTCGATTAACGCTTTGGCAACATTATCATTTTCACTGTGCCCTACAATATCAATGAAAAATACATATTCCCAAAGCCCTTGACGTGATGGACGCGATTCAATACTCAACATATCAACATTTGCTTTCGCAAATGGTTCGAGCATTTGATACAACGCACCTGCTTGATTATCGGTTGAAACGACAATGGTGGTTTTATCAAAGCCTGTTGGCGTGGCGATTTGTTCGCCGACAATAATGAAGCGCGTGGTGTTTTTAGCATCATCTTCGATATTTGCATTCAAAATTGGCAATTCATAAATGTCAGCCGCAATCGCACCCGCAATTGCAGCGGTATTCGGATTTTTTGAAACCAAACGCGCGGCTTCTGCGTTACTACTGACAGGCGTTTGACGTGCATTAGGTAAATGTGTTTCTAGCCATTGACGACATTGCGCTAATGATTGAGCATGCGAATAAATTTCCGTAATTTCATTCAAATTTTTAGCATGAGAAAGTAAATTTTGTTGCACTCGAATTTTCACTTCGCCGCAAATTTGCAATGTTGAACTTAATAAACAATCTAAGGTTTGATTGATTGTGCCTTCCGTAGAATTTTCAATTGGTAAAACACCAAAAGAACAACTTCCATTTTCAACGGCGTTAAACACTGCGTTAATGCTCGAAACAGGAATGGTTTTAACGGCATGACCAAAATGTTTAAACGCGGCTTGTTGTGTAAAAGTACCTTCAGGACCTAAAAATGCAACGTCTAATGGTTTTTCTAATGCCAAACACGCAGACATCAATTCTCGGAAAAAACGCATTGTTGTTTCGTCGGAAAGCGGACCTTCGTTTAACGCTTTAATTCGACGCAAAACAAGCGATTCGCGGTCTGGTCGATAAAATGACCCATTTTCACCTTGTGCCATTTTGGTTTTTGCAACTTCTTCAGCGAACTTTGCGCGTTGATTGATAAGTTGCAAAATTTGCGCGTCAACGGCATCAATTTTTTCTCTGAGTTCAGTTAAAGGTGTGATTGAAATTGGCGACATATTTTTGGTGTCCTTGTCTTTCATTTTGAACGTAATTGATAATCGAAAAGATACCATATTTGCTCAATTGGTGCGACGCTCTGATTTTTGTACTTTTGTTTAAATCTACCTTATAAATTGTCTAACAGCTGAATATCTCAATAAAAGAAATTTGACGCATAAAAGCATCTCATGTAAGATTTTTTGTGGGATATTTTCCCACAAAAAATCTTCGTGGATTTTAGTATTAAAAAATTCAAATATATTAGTCAGTTATCAATACTATTTAAATTTTACACTGTTTGATGACGGCTAATTTTATTAGGCATCTTTAAATTTGAATAATCCTAGATGCGACTAAACAACTATAAACATAAATTTATTATGAAAAAATTATTCGTCTTGTTTATATTTTTGGCTTATACATTTTCTGTTCAGGCTGTCGAAATAGGTCAGCCTGCCCCACAATTTACGTTGCCTATATTAAAAAATGATTCACCGATTTCTCTAAAACAATTCGTTGGAAAAATCGTTTATTTAGATTTTTGGGCTTCGTGGTGTGCGCCTTGTAAAACCTCATTTCCATTGCTAAATAAACTACACGCTAAATTCAAAACACAAGGTTTTGACGTTATCGCTGTAAATTTGGACGAAAACAAAGACCTTGCTGAAAAATTCTTACAAGAAGTGCCTGTTGACTTCACTGTTTTGCGTGATTCCAATGGCGAATGGGCAGATAAATATGTGGTGGATTCCATGCCAACGTCATTCATTATTGATAAAAACGGCGTAGTTCAAAAAATTCATCACGGTTTCGTTGCTGAAGACATTAAAGAAATCGAAGCAAAAATTAACGAATTGTTGGCAAAAAAATGAAATTTTTAACATTTATTTTGATAATCGGATTGACTGCTTGTGCTGACGTTTTACCACGTCAACGAGGAAATTTAGCGTTGCCACAAATGGCTTTAACACCTGACGTGCAAGAATTTGGTTTGCGTCAACATGCAGCGTTCAGCAAAGAAGCTGCAAGCGGTGGATATGGTGGTGGCGGTGGCGGATGTGGTTGCAATTAGCAAAGGGATGACGATGAAAGAGAAATCTAATGCTTTAACAAAATTAAGTTTAGCCGCTTTCGCATTGACGGGTGTAATTCAAGACGCGAATGCAGCGCGGGTTGAAGACAGTTACAAAGGCGATTTTCAATACGGAAATTATTCCGAAAGCGGCAATCGCATGAGCGTCGATATTTTTGATTTGGCTGTTTCTGCGCCAATTGGAAAATCGATGACTATCGCAGCAAGCGCGGTGCGAGACGTGATTTCTGGCGCGTCGCCGAAATACAATAAAAAAGACAGTAACGGCAAAATCGTGCAAGCATTAAGTGGCGCGTCACCGACAAATTGGTGTCATCAATCCATTTGTGACCAACGTGACGGCGTGAATTCAAATTTAACGTATTTTTTCGATAACGCAGCATTGAATTTAGGCGGCGGTTTTTCTCAAGAACAAGATTATACTTCGCGTTTTGTGAACAGTAATTTAAGTTGGGATTTTAATAAAAAATTAACAACGTTAAATATAGGCGGTTCAGTAGCGTTTGATGTGGTTGAACCGTCTAAAACTAATGCAGATTGTGGTGATGTGAGTTGTTATAAAACTACCCAACAATATCTGTTGGGAGTCACACAAATTATCGATAAAAATTCGTTAATTCAACTCAATATGACTTACGGTTACAGCGAAGGTTATTTGTCT
>CAIVBX010000185.1 GCA_903904275.1 uncultured Pseudomonadota bacterium | reverse complement strand
GGAAAAATTGAAGAAACTGTATCAAAACAAGGATTATGGAGACTATGTTAATTCTGCAGGTGAGGTTCCTGTTGCCTTCTGCGCTTCCAACCACACAACCGGAGGTAATTCAGGAAGTCCTGTAATCAATGCCAATGGTGAACATGAAGGTTGGCATAAAAAACTTGTAAAAGAACTTCGTGAGGCTGGTTATAAAATCGATGCGAATAAAATTATTTAACGTTGAATGAGGTCACAACATGAACACATTAAGTTATTCGGATTTTCAAACCAAAATAACCGTTCGTTTTATTTTTCTATAACTTATGGTGTTAAAACAGTGAATTTCTCAATTTGGGTTAATTCATTTTTTGCAAATAAACGCATTAGTCCATTTCTCGAAGGTAGTTCATTTTTAGTTGTGATGAAAAAAACACTTTCTAAACGTCCAGCTACAAATTGAGCTACACGATAATTGCCATTTTCTGAATCTGTGTATTCTTGGCATTCCGATGTCACATTGTCATTTTCATGCAAACAATTTTTCGCAAAATTTGCCAAATTTTCGAGTGATTGTTCACCTGCTAATTCGTAACGATAATAGCCATCACCTTTATTTTTTATCCAGTATTCGGGTTTAGACATCGTCAATTCATGGCGCGATAAAATGAAACCTTGCCATGCAGTTTGATAAGCTGAAATTTTAACGGGCGTGTGTTTGCTTTCGGGTTGTTTTGAAATTGGATCAAAAACAGGATTCACCAATGCGCCTATTCGTCCAGCACTTGATTGTTGTTCTGTCCAGTGCATCGGCACAAAAATTTCACCTTCGCGTTGTGCATCAGTAATTTGCACTCGTGCCAACATTGAACCCAAATAGCTTTCAATTTTTGCAAGTTGATTTGTTTTAAGTTCAAAGCATTTTGCATCATTCGGATGAATTTCAACAAACGGTTCAGGTTTATGTTGATTCAATTTTGCTGCAATTCCTGTGCGTGTCATGGTGTGCCATTGGTCACGAATTCGCCCCGTATTTAAAATTAACGGATAAGTTTCATTGGGTGCGTTAATTGGTAATCGGGGAATAATAGGAATTAACTGCGCTTTGCCCGATTTTGTGAAAAATTTTCCATCTGCAAAAAAACGGGCTGTGCCATTTGGTGACGCTTTGGTAATTTCCCATTGCAAAGGCTGGAAATTATCATAATCGTGTTGACTAATTTCAGATAAAGCTGAAATGTTAAAAGCGCGTTCACCGTTATTTTCAAAACCTGATAAAGCAGCGTGTTCACGAAAAATTTCAACAGGACTTTGATAATGAAATTCCTGTTCAAAACCTAAACGTCGTGCGACTTGCGTTAAAATCCACCAATCAGGTTTTGCGCTGCCCGCTGGCGAAAGCAACGCCCGTTGGCGTGAAATGCGCCGCTCAGAATTTGTGACTGTTCCGTCCTTTTCACTCCAACCTTGTGCAGGCAATAAAACATGAGCAAAGGCAGTCGTGTCAGTTTTTTCGATGCAATCTGAAACCACGACAAATTCACACCGTTTTAAGGCTTCTTTGATTTTGTCTGCATTTGGCAAACTCACAACAGGATTTGTTCCCATAATCCAAACGGCTTTGATTTTGCCGTCATGAATCGCATCGAATAAATCAATTGCAGGCAATCCGCTTTTTTGTGCGATATTCGGCGCATTCCAAAAACGTGAAACTAAGTCAATTTCATCGGAATTTGAGAAATCCATGTGTGCTGCAAGTTGATGAGCCAGTCCACCAACTTCACGTCCACCCATTGCGTTAGGTTGTCCAGTTAATGAAAACGCGCCACCCCCCACTTTTCCAATTCGTCCTGTCGCTAAATGACAATTTAAAATTGCATTGACTTTATCTGTGCCAGATGAAGATTGATTGATGCCTTGGCTGTATAAACTTAACGATTTTTCGGTATTTGCAAACCAATTAAAAAATTGTTTTACGTCATTTTTTTCTAAATGACAGCGACTTGCAACATTTTCAATGCTGTAATTGTCTAGTTTCAAACATTCTAAAACGGCTTCAAAACCTTCAGTGTAATTTTCAATAAACTCTAAATCTAACTTATTTTGTTCGTATAAAAATTGAAATAACCCATTAAATAAAATGGCATCTGTCCCACTCGCAAGCGATAAATGCAAATCTGCAATATCGCAACTGGCTGTTTTGCGCGGGTCAATAACAACGATTTTTAAATTTTGATTTTTTGTTTTAGCCGCCTGAATTCGTTGAAAACTGACAGGATGACACCATGCGGCATTTGAACCGATGAGAATGATTAAATCGGCAAAATCGAAATCTTCATAACAATTCGGTACAACGTCTGCGCCGAAAGCACGTTTATGTCCTGCAACAGATGATGCCATGCACAAACGGCTGTTTGTATCCATGTTTGCGCTACCGATAAAGCCTTTCATCAGTTTATTAGCAACGTAATAATCTTCGGTTAATAATTGTCCCGAACCATAAAACGCCACCGAGTCAGAACCATATTTTTCAATCACGCTTTTGAATGAATCTGCGACTAAATCTAACGCTTCTGTCCACGAAGTTTCGCGTCCATAAATTTGGGGATGTAACAATCGTCCTTTGAGTTCAATCGTTTCGCCAAGTGCAGAACCTTTTGAACACAAACGCCCAAAATTAGCAGGATGAAGTTTGTCACCACTGATTTTTATTTGACGGTTTATATCATCAACTTTTGCGTTAATCCCGCAACCTACGCCGCAATAGGGACAAGTGGTTTGAATGTTTTTTGTCATCATATAAAACGGAACTCATTAACAAATTTATTTTTTATGTTTCAATTTTTAGCCGTTACAACAAAAAAGCCCCGAATTGCATTACTACAAATCGGGGCTTTTTAGTGTTAAATCAATTTAAAAATCTTTCGGTTCTTTTGCACGACGTGACGTTGAACTCAAGCGTTTTTTGCTTTTATCTACTTTCGGTTTGCTGTCATCGAATTTCAAGGTTTTTCGCCCTTCAGATTTAGGTTCGTATTTTGCGGTGCTGCCTAAACTTTCGCCTACTTTTGAAATGTTTAACGCTTGTCCGACTACCCGCACTTTGCGTAATTCATTTAATAATTCTTTTGGCATTCCTGCTGGTAATTCGACTGTGCTGTAATCATCTTCGATGCGAATTCGGGCAATGTGGTCGCCGTCAATGCCTGTTTCATTGGCAATTGCACCAACGATATTTCCAGGTTTTACGCCGTGTGCGTGACCAACTTCAATACGGAAAGTTTCCATTTCGACGCTACTTGAAAATTCACGTTTTGGACGGCGTTCACCGCGTTCACTTGATTCACGTCTTGGGCGTTCATTTCGCTCACCGCGTCCGCGTGAATCGTCACGATCACGACGTGGTGGACGCTCATCACGTTCACGGTCGCGTTCTGATACTTTTTTAGGCGGTGCCATCAACAATGGTTCATCGCCTTGCACTAATTTTGCTAATGCCGCACCAATTTCTAACGCCGTGACATCGTGTTCGATTTCGTATTGTTGAATCAATTGTGAGAAGAAACTTAATTCTGCTGACGCAAGCGTATCAGTGATATTTTGTTTGAAGCGTGCGATACGTTTGTTGTTAATAATTTCCGTTGAAGGCAAGCCCATTTCTTCAACTTTTTGTTTAGTGGCGCGTTCGATGTTGATGAGTAATTTGCGTTCGCGTGGTGCGATAAACAAAATTGCATCACCTGTGCGACCCGCACGACCTGTACGACCAATACGATGTACATACGATTCAGTGTCATAAGGAATATCGTAATTCACAACGTGGGTAATTCTGTCTACGTCTAAACCACGCGCTGCCACGTCTGTGGCAATCAGAATATCTAGTTTGCCATTTTTCAAATGGTTAATCGCACGTTCACGCAAGTTTTGTGACATATCGCCGTTGATTGCCGCCGCAGAATAACCACGCGCTTCTAATTTTTCAGCTAATTCAATCGTTGCAGTTTTCGTTCGTACGAAAATAATCATGCCGTCGAAGGTTTCTGCTTCCAAAATTCGTGTCAACGCATCGAGTTTATGCACGCCGCTAACTAGCCAATAACGTTGACGGATATTTTCCGCTGAGGCATTAGTAACTTTAATCGTAACGTGTTCAGGATTATTCAAATACTTTTCAGTCATTCGACGAATGACAGTTGGCATCGTGGCTGAGAATAACGCAATCTGACGATTTTCAGGCGTTTGTTCTAAAATCCATTCCACGTCATCGATAAAACCCATGCGTAACATTTCGTCGGCTTCGTCGAGAACTAAAAATTTCAAATTAGCCAACGACAATGTACCTTTTCGCATGTGATCCATCACACGACCGGGTGTACCAACTACAACGTGTGCGCCACGTTTTAAGGCGCGTAATTGCGTGCTGTAATCTTGTCCACCGTAAATTGGCAAAACGTGAAAATCTTTTAGATGTGCTGAATAACGTTGAAAGGCTTCGGCAACTTGAATGGCTAATTCACGAGTTGGAGCTAAAACTAAAACTTGTGGATCGCGTTGTTTTAAATCAATGCGTGACAAAATTGGCAAAGCAAAAGCAGCGGTTTTACCTGTGCCTGTTTGTGCTTGACCTAAAACGTCTTTGCCTTCGAGAATAAATGGAATGGTTTGAGCTTGAATGGGGGAAGGGGTTTCGTAACCAACTTCTTTGAGTGCTTTAAGTAAGGGTTCAATAATTCCTAAGTCACGAAATGACAATGGAGTTGTTTCTTCTGACATGTTTTACCTGTGTAGAATTTTAAGATGCGCGAACTGCGCGGGGTGAGTGTTTGTTTTGATGTTTGAATTATAACGCATTTACCGATGATTCTGCTAACGGATGTTTATCGCAATTACAAAAACATTTTCTACACAATTCTGATGCTGTGTCGATAAGCTAAAAGGTTGCTAAAAACACTAATTTTAAAAAATTTAATTATGATTACTATCCAACACAAGAAGAACCATTACATAGAGTATTTTCATAACATTAAATTTCCTTCTTCTTTAAAAAAGATCGTCAAAATTGATGATTACGAGACACTGACATGAAATTGATTAAAAATTTATCCATTAAATACAAAGCCTATTTACTTGTTGCAATTGGTGTTGTGACCGCTATTTTATTGCTGGTGACAACTAATATCGGGCTTTCGTCAATTAAATCAAAACTCGATGAATTAGTGTTAAGTACCAATGTAGAACGTTATGCGTATTTAACGATTTTGGAAGAAAAAAATTATTTATTGAACGCAAATGCGTCGGTGACAAATGTCACACGCGCATCAGAAGCCTTTGAAAATGCAAAAAAAGATGTTGAAACGATTAACACGACATTAGATAAAATCGACGCAACATCGAACAATGACGGTTTGTTAGAAAAATCAAAAACAGCGCGTACTGGCACAAATGAATACAAAGAACTGTATTACAAAGGCGTAGATTTATTAGTAAATATCAGACAAGAAACAGAAAAATTGGAACATGAAGGTGATATTGCAACACTTCAAGCACAAGAATATGTTTTAGAAAAACGTAAGCAACTTAATGAAAAATTAGATGCTACCTTGGTTAAAAAAACCAATATCGCTACGGATATTTGGAAATTAACGTACGTTATTCGCGCCGATGAAAAACGTTATATGCTTAATCCTGATTCTATTATTTTTGAACGAATGAAAAGTGATTTCGCCACGATGTTAGCTAATTTAGACGCATTGAAAAAAATGGCTTCTGATACGCAAGAACAAGAAAAAATTGTGGTGTTTTATAACGCAGCCAAAAGCTATGAAGCAGCCGCTTATAAGTGGGTTGATTTAAATAATAATTTAATGAAAGTTGTGTTGCCTAAAATGAAATTATTAGGTGATACGGTTGTAAAACAAGCAATGGATGCGGCGGAAGAAGCACAAAAGAATATGATTAAAAAGCGTAATGAAATCGTGACAATGTTAATTTTCATTGCAGGTATTGCGGTTATTTTAGGCGTTTTGCTTGGTTATAGTGTTGCAAATATGATTATTTCTCAAATCAACGGATTAGCCGATTTTATCGGAACATTGGTTAAAAATTGGGATTTTTCAAAACGGGTTGATGATAAAACGGATGATGAAATTGGAAAATTAGGAAAAGATTTCAATCAAATGTTAGCCGCTTTACACGTTTCTATTGGCGAAACAAATGCAGTTATGGCAGCAGTAGCAATTGGTAATTTCAGTGAACGAGTGAAAGTTTCTGTCAGTGGCGATTTAGATATATTAAAACAAAACGTTAATGGCAGTATTGATGCGCTTGAAAAAACGATGTCAGCATTAACGAGCGTTATGAAAGCCTTGAGAGACGGAGATTTCAGCAAGACCGTTAATTCCAATGCAAAAGGTGAGTTCAAAGTCGCAATTGATAATGCTATGCAGTCTATGAAAACAATTCAAATCATGTTTGATGACGTTGCACAAGTGATGGAGAACGCTAAAAATGGCAATTTCACACAACGTATTCAAGCCGATGGGCGTGGTGATTTAGCAACTTTAAAAGACAACATTAACCAAAGTATTGGAACAACTGAAAAAAGTTTGAATGATGTATTGCGTGTTGCCGAAGCCTTAGCCAGTGGCGATTTGACACAAACCATTGATGATAATTATGTTGGCGCATTTGCATCGGTAAAAGCAGGTATAAATGCAACTGTTGAAAATTTGAAATCGTTAATCGGTGAAATTAAAAATACCAGTGAAGTGATTGCAGGAGCGTCAAATGAAATTTCAGCTGGAAATAACAATTTATCACGCCGTACTCAAGACCAAGCGTCTAGTTTAGAAGAAACCGCCACAAATATGGAAGAATTATCAACCGTTGTTCAACAAAATACGAATAATGCAAAACACGCGAATGAATTAGCGGAAGGCGCATCAACAACGGCGAAAAAAGGGGTTGAAGTAGTTAATGACGTAGTAAAAACAATGGAAATGATTAACCAGTCGTCATATAAAATCGTTGATATTATTTCAGTGATTGATGATATTGCGTTTCAAACGAACATTTTGGCGTTAAATGCGGCGGTTGAAGCGGCAAGAGCAGGCGATTCAGGTAAGGGTTTTGCGGTTGTTGCAGTTGAAGTTAGAAATTTAGCGCAACGTGCTGCTAACGCAGCAGGTGAAATTAAACGGTTAATCAGCGATTCTGTTGAAAACATTTCAGCAGGCAGCAAACAAGTTGAAAATGCAGGAAAAACCATGGAAGACATCGTTGGAGCAATTGAAAACGTAACGCTAATTATGTCTGAAATTTCAACCGCCTCAATTCAACAAAATTCGGGAATTTCCCAAGTGCATCAAGCTATTTCTAAAATGGATAGCGTGACACAACAAAATGCCACATTAGTTGAAGAAGCTGCCGCTGCCGCTGAATCATTGAGTAATCAAACTCGAAATTTAGCGAAAGAAATGTCAAATTTTAAAATAGATGCCACAAAACAAAGACTCGATTTTCAAGTTTTTTAACCGACAATTTCCGTTGATATGCAAAAGG
>CAIVBX010000184.1 GCA_903904275.1 uncultured Pseudomonadota bacterium | reverse complement strand
GAAATAAAATTCGTATCGGCGTTTTTGTTAATCAGATAATTCATTTGTTGCGTCCGTGACTTTTGAAAAAAAAGTTTTAATATCAATGTCTAAAGCATTGATGATTTGTTCCAGTGAATCTAATGTGATGTTTCGCACACCGCGTTCAACACCAGAAATATAAGTCCTATCTAAATCCGCTTTTGCAGCAAGTTCTTCCTGACTTAAATTGCTGTTTTTGCGAAAATAACGAACTGTTGCCGCTACGGCTTGTACAAGTTTTTTATTTGCATTCATGCGCTAATAATGTTGATATGTGATTTATTAGTCCACGGACTATAAGTCACTAAATGTATTTTTGAAGGGATGCAATTTGACCGTGGTTATTTGTCGCCTTATTTCATTAGTGATGATTGCTGACGCGCCTAGCGATGACAAAGGTCATGGTATGCCTGATATGGGCGGAATGGGTGGTATGGGCGGCATGATGTAATCATGTTGGCTTAACGCCTTTTTGCTTTAGAATTAGCCTCGATTTGCAAAAATGCAGTCGAGGTTTTTTATTTTTGGATAAATGTAGGAGATAGCACAATGTCGTATATTAAAGTTCAATGTGATGAATGTGAAAAAGAGCATCAAATCAATCAAAAGGAATTTGATTTTGAGCAAGTTGATTCAGATGAAAGACAAATGGGAGCCGAAATCACATATGAAGGAGACTTGGAATTTACATGTGATTGTGGTCAACATATAACGGTCATTCATCGTTTCTGGGAATATCCAGAAAATTTTGAAAACTATAAAGAAACTGAAGTTTCGGGTGCTTCTGTTGTTGAAAATAAACTTTAATTTTGTTTGTAGGAGAAATAATCATGACTAATAATTCAATTACGGTAACAACAAAAAGCGAGCTTGAATCAGCGAGAAAAGAGAAATACGAAGAAATTGTTGTAACAGGAAAACTTGCAAATGATTTGAAAAAATCAAAATCTATCGCTTATGCAGGTGTTGCAACAATAGGAATCCTTACCGCTGCACTTGCTGCTACACCATTTACAGGAGGACTTTCAATGTTTGCTGCAGCACCTGTTGCAGCGTTAACTGGACTCGAAATTTCAGCAATAATTATTGCCGCAGCATTAGGTATTACGCTCATCATTGCTGTATTTAAAGATTATGAAGAAATTTCGTATTCGGATGGAAAGTTGACGCTCAAAAAAAAGCAGTAAAGATATGTGTATAAAACCCGAACCCCGTATTTTTAAATGTTCTGCTTGTGGTTGGAACAAACGCATTGCCCCAAAAAGTGATGCGATTGTGCTTAATGATACTGATAGGAAAGCATACATCCAGAGATTATGTCCCATTTGTAACAGCAAATTATCAAGTGAACGAAGTCCAGCAATTATTGAATCGTTAAGAAAAATTTTTAATTATGACTAAAAACAAAAGCCCCGATTGCATCACGCTGTCGGGGCTTTTTTGTGTTGTTAAACTTTCAACCACTCTTTAAATTCCGTCAGCGTCATAATCGGTGGCGCGTGAAAAATCGGTTTTATTTCCAAAATATCCGCATCACCTGTGACTAAAACTTCTGCCTTTCCAACCACCGCCAAAATTAAAAACATTTGGTCATTTTTATCTCGAATTTGCGGCAAATCCCCAGGAATCGATTCGATTTTCACGGTTTCGACATACGGTAAAAAATCCGCGAGCAATAATTCTTGCTCGGCTTTCGTGAGTTTAAATTTCGGATATGAAAATACGCGGATTAACTCACTAACCGTGTCTTTACTGGCTAATGGCGTGATGTCGCCGTTTTGCCAACTGTGCCGCAACCACGTCATTTGTGGTTTGGAAAATAACAATGCTGAAATAATGCAATTGGTATCGAGTACAACGCGCTGACTCATACAGTTTCTTGCCTTGCCCATGAAATAGCGTCATTTACATCTTGTTCGTTAATGCCTAAGGCTTCTAATTTTTCACGCACCGCATCCGCTTTTTGAATGCGAACAGGCGTAAGAATGATTCGCCCCGCATCGACATCAACATTGTAGTATTCGCTGTTACCAACAGACATCACAACGGCTTTAGGCAGCGTGAGTTGATTTTTACTGGTTAATTTCGCTAACATGACAAACTCCTGAAAAGTAATGAAGTAAGATTATATTACCAGAAAAAGCCCCGATTGCATCACGCCGTCGGGGCTTTTTTGTGTTGTCAGATTTGCTTTATTTATACAAACGAATAGATAAATTTGGAATGTTATTTAATTTTTATCAATTCAACATCAAAAATTAACGTGGCATTCGCGCCAATATCACGTCCTGCACCACGTTCACCATAAGCTAAATTTGAAGGAATATAAAAACGGTATTTCGCGCCTTCTGTCATGAGTTGCACGCCTTCAGTCCAACCAGCAATCACACGATTTAACGGAAAGCTAATCGATTCGCCACGTTGGTAAGAACTGTCGAAAATTTTACCGTCAAGCAACTTACCTTCGTAATTGACTTCAACAACGTCGGTTGCAGAAGGTGATTTTGTGCCTGTACCTTTTGTTAAAACTTCATACTGCAAACCACTTGCAGTTGTCACAATGCCCGTTTTTTTGCCGTTTTCAGCTAAAAATGTTGCGCCAGTTGTTTTATTTTCTTCCGCTGTCGCGGCATTTGCAGATGATGACATAGTAATTCCTAAGAAAAGTATTTTAAAAAATGAAGCAAATTTTTGAGTTAATTTCACGGTTTTATCCTTATTCGATAATTTCAGCTTTTTCAATCACGATGTCGGTTTTGGGTACATCTTGATAACCATTTTTTGAACCTGTTGGAACGCTTGCCATTTTATCAACGATGTCCATGCCTTCAATGACTTCACCAAAAACGGCATAACCCCAACCGCTTGCATTTTTGCCAGTGTGATTTAAAAAAGTGTTGTCTTTGTAATTGATAAAAAATTGTGCTGTTGCTGAATTTGGAACATTTGTTCGTGCCATTGCTAGCGTGCCGCGTGTATTTTTTAATCCATTATCTGCTTCATTTTCAATTGGTGCATGAACTTCTTTTTGTGTAAAGCTGGTATCAAAACCACCACCTTGCGCCATAAAATCTTTAATGACACGATGAAAAATTGTGCCGTTATAAAAGCCTTCTTTAACATAAGTTAAGAAATTTGCTGAACTAATGGGGGCTTTTTCGTTATTAAGTTGAATGGTGATGTTACCAAGCGAAGTGGTTAATTTAACTTTCGGGTGTGTCATTGTTTTTTCCGTGGCAAAAGCCGTTGTTGCAGTGAAAAGAAACAACAGTGAGAGTAAAAATTTTCGCATTTTTGTTTCCTTGAAAAAGATTTGAGAGCGGCGATTTTAGGTGGTTTTAGTGTGAAATAGAAGGAAAAATCAAAATTAGAAAAACCACCACTTTAAAACTTGAACATAAGCAGATAATAATTGAGAATAAGACTTTATTCGATTCATCAGCACGTCTCTTCATCACCCTTTAAATAAAAAAAGGAATCACCATGAAAAACAAAAAAATAATCCACAAAAATAGAATCGCTGTTTTAGCACTTAGTCTTTTAACGACGAGTTCTCTGGTTATGTCGGCGACTTATGAACCATCGACGAAAAATGATTCTTCAGTAAATCAAGTCACAGGCTCAGAAGGTTCTACAAATTCAGTTTCAACATTGGAATTATTGCAACGTTCTGAATTAGAAGGAAAAAAATCGAGTTACACTGAAGTATTAAACTTTGTGAAACAAAACAAAATAAAAGAAGCGCGGGAAAAAGTAACTGCTTTAATTAAACAAACGCCAAACGAAGCAGAATTTTACAATTTACAAGCATTAGTGGACATCATCGAAAAAAATACTTTTGCTGCACAACAAAGTTATCAAAAGTCATTGCAGTTGAATCCGCAAAATATCACCGCATATTTGGGTTTGTCGAAAATTGATTTAGAAGCGGGTGATTTAAACAAAGCGAAAGAATATGCAATAAAAGCAATTGGAATCAATGACAAAGCTATTCCTGCTTATCTTTTGTTGGCTGACGTAGCATTTAAACAAAAAAATAATGCTGAAGTTGAAACTGTTTTATTAAATGCACTTTCAAAAGTGAAAGGAAAAATTGAGCCTGAAATTGAAATTTTGCAAAATTTAGGCAAGTTTTACGCGACACAAAAACAACCTGAGAAAATTTTGACATTAAGCGAAGAGTTGCTGAAACGTTATCCTAACAACAGTCAAGCGTTGTCGATGTTGGCAGGCTCACAAATCGCCAATAACAAAAAAGACTTAGCAGAACAAACATTACAACAAATTATTGGGCAGGAAAAACAAGATGTGAATCATCGCTTGTTGCTTGCTAAATTAGTCGCAGAACAACCGAATAAAGAAAAAGATGTGTTGAAATTGTTAGACGATGCGATTGCTGTTGATGGAAATAATCCACAAATAATGGTTTTTAAAACAGCATATTTAGTGAGATTACAACGTTTTTCTGACGCTACTGAGTTGGCAAATAAAGTCGATACGCAATTTCCAAAGTTAGTTTTAGGCAAGTTATTGAAAGGTGATGTGTTTTTAGCTGAAAAAAAATTAGATAAAGCACTCGAAATTTATCAGCAAGTTTATAAAATTCAACCTGATGACAAAGTGTTATTTACGCTTGCCGATTTGATGTTTGCACAAAAAAAAGCTCCAGATGCCGTGAAACTTCTCGAAAACGCATTAACGAAAACACCTAAAAATGGTGCAGTTCACTTCAAATTAGCAACACTTCAACAGGAACTTGGCAACAATTCTGAAGCCGAAAATCATTACAAAGCGATTCTTGCTGAACAAGCAGATAATATACTTGCCCTCAATAACTTGGCGTTGCTTTACGCACAACAAAACAATCCTCAAGCGATTGAATTAGCTAAAAAAGCGTATGACAAATCGCCAGATGCCGCTGCGATTGCGGATACTTATGGCTATATTTTGGTTAAGAAAGGAAAAGCTGCCGAAGGGTTAAAAATTCTTGAAAAAGCAGTAATTGCTGCACCAACATCAAATGACATTCAATTCCACCTCGCTGATGCTTATGCTGAAAACAACAATAAAGCAAAAGCGATTGAAATTTTGGAAGCGATTACAAAATTAGAATTTACTGAAAAAGTTCAAGCGGTGAGTTTGTTAGACAAATTGAAAACCAAGTAATCAAATATGGCAGATAAAAAAATACTGCTTGTTGTCGAAGACGATTTAGGTCTGCAAAAACAGTTTAAATGGAGTTTTGCAGACTACCAAACCGTAATTGTCGGAAACAGAATTGATGCAATTACGGCACTACGGCGTTATGAACCTAGTGTCGTGACCCTTGATTTAGGCTTACCACCCGATCCTACCAATGCGAGCGAAGGACTTGCAACGTTAAAAGAAATTTTAGTTTTAGCGCCATCAACTAAAGTCATCGTCGTCACGGGGAATGATGACCGTGAAAATGCGATTGAAGCGGTTGCTTTAGGTGCTTATGATTTTTACCAAAAGCCCGTGGATATTGATATTTTAAATATGATTATCAAGCGTGCATTTCAATTGGACGACCTTGAAAAAGAGTATTTGACACTACGCAAAAAAACCGCTGAACCGTTATCGGGCATTATTGCGTCATGTCAAAAAATGCACGAGTTGTCTCGCATGATTGAAAAAGTCGCACCGACAAATGTCACAACATTACTGTTAGGTGAAAGTGGCACAGGAAAAGAAGTGTTGGCACGCGCGATTCATGGATTAAGCGACCGTTCAAAGCATCCATTCGTTGCTGTCAATTGTGCTGCCATTCCTGAAACATTATTGGAAAGTGAATTGTTTGGTTATGAAAAAGGGGCTTTCACAGGGGCGGCGCAACAAACTAAAGGCAAAATTGAATATGCCAATCATGGCACATTTTTTTTAGATGAAATTGGCGATTTACCTTTTCCATTACAAGCAAAATTGTTGCGTTTTATGCAAGAAAGAACGATTGAACGAGTAGGTGGTCGGCAGGAAATTCCGATTGATGTCCGAATTATTTGTGCAACGCATCAAAATTTACAAGGTCTGATAGACAATGGGCAATTCAGGGGTGATTTATATTATCGCATGAGTGAAATCACGATTAACATTCCGCCATTGAGAGAACGAGATGGCGATGCAATTGTGATTGCAATGGCATTATTAAAGCGATTCGCTGAAATTAACAATAAAAAAGTTAAAGGTTTTTCTAAAGAAGCGATTGCGGCAATTGAAACTTATCCTTGGCCTGGTAATATCCGCGAGCTTGAAAATCGAATCAAAAGAGCTGTCATTATGACGGATGACAATATGATTGGTGTTGACGATTTAGAGCTTGAAAAAAATACCGATATTTCTCTGCCATTTAATTTGAAAGAAGTCAGAGAAGTTGCTGAAACTATCGCAATCAAAAGAGCCTTAGCATATTCAGAAAATAACATTTCAAATGCGGCAAAAATTTTAGGACTGACACGTCCCACACTTTACGCATTATTCAGTAAATATGGCATTCAAGTTGCCGATGTTGAATAATCGCTATAAAGGCAAAATGAGGGCGAATACTGTTCGTCCTTTTTCGCTACTGCATTCAATAACACCTTGATGTTGTGAAATCAAAGATTGTGAAATGGATAATCCTAAGCCCGTTCCTTCGGCGCGACCTGTCACCATTGGGTAAAAAATCTTATTAAGCATTTCGGGAGAAATCCCTTCGCCATCATCAATAATTTCACAACGCAAAGCCAATTTATACTTTTGACGTTCTATTGTGACGCGGCGACAAATTCGGGTTTTCAATGTTACATTGCCATGAGTAGAAATTGCCTGAACCGCATTTCGGACAATGTTGAGAACGGCTTGAATTAACTGGTTTTTATCACCCAATAATTCGGGAATACTAGGGTCATAATCACTGCGAATTTTGATATTTTCACCGCATTCCGATTGCACTAACCAACGAACTCGTTCCAATACTTCGTGAATGTTTAGCGATTGTTTGTTTGGCAATTCATTTGAACCTAGCATTCGATTTACCAAACTTTGTAATCTGTCAGCTTCATCAATAATGACTTTTGTATATTCTCTCAATTCATTATTCGGTAATTCTAAATCTAACAATTGCGCCGCACCACGCAAACCACCTAATGGATTTTTAATTTCATGCGCTAATCCTCGTACCATTAACCGCGCTGTATTTTGTTGCGCGTGCAACTGTTCTTCTTGCGAAATGCGTAATCGATTATCAATCGGTAATAATTCAACCAGCATTTCGGTTAGATTATTTTCAGATTCCAACGGTGTGATACTGAAATTGACAAAAATACCGTGTCCAACGCGATGCAATTTGAGAGCGTAATCAATTAACGGTTCAACAGAAGCAACGCAATGTTTCAAATTTTTTAAAAAAGCAGGGTCAGAAGATTTAAATAATTCTTTTGCTGATACGCCAACCAAATGTCTTGCGCTATCTGCCAATAAAATTTCGGCAGCAGTGTTCAAATAACGCAATTTTAAATTTGCATCAAATAATAAAACCGCTGTATTTAAATTTCCAATGAGGCGTTTGTGCATTTCGTTACTCTGTTGTTTCCCGCAAAATCGGCAAACGTTTGAATGTTGGAATAAGCGCGTGTTTTTAAAATTTCTTGTACTGATTCCGCTTGGTTATAACCATGTTCAAACCAAAGTTGTCCATTTTTCGTTAAATAATGTTTCGCTTCTTCAGCAATTTTTTTTATATCAAACAAACCATTTTCAGCAGAAATTAGCGCAGTTTTAGGTTCAAAACGCACATCACCTTGTGTTAAATGTTCATCATCCATCGAAATATAAGGTGGATTACTCACAATTAAATCAAATTTCATTTTCGGTACATTTGAAAACCAATTACTCAAAATAAATTTTATGTTTTGACAATCGTGTTTTTGAGCATTTTTTTTAGCTATTTCTAACGCTGCTAAACTCGCATCGACAGCGATAATGTTAGTTTTAGGTCGTTCCGCAGCAAGTGTAATGGCGATAACACCTGAACCTGTTCCTAAATCTAAAATGCGAAAAGTTGAATCAAGCGGAATTTGGCTTAAACACTGCTCAATCAAAATTTCGGTATCAGGACGAGGAATTAAAACATCAGATGAAACATGAAAATCGCGTGACCAAAATTCACGCATTTCTGTTAAATAGGCAATTGGAACGCCATGTAAACGTTGGTAAATTAACGATTCAAATTTTGAAATTGTTTTGCTATCAAGCGTTTTATCATTCCACGCGCGTAAATAGCTGCGATTTTTGTTTAACACAAAGGCAAGCAAAACTTCAGCATCTAATCGTGGTGATTCAGAAATTTGAATCAGTAAATTTGTAGAATTATCGAGAAGTGTTTGAATTGAAGTCATTTAAAGTTTAAGCAAACGTTGCGTTTCTGTTTGAATTTTTTTGCGAAACAACAAAAACTTCCAACGTCGTCCACCGCATTGTTTCCAAAGCATTGCCGAACGAATTCCCGCCAATAAACAGGCGCGAATTTTATTTGCCACTTCTTGTCGTTGTAAAAATTCAGGCACGCCATTAACCATAATCCGTGGTTGTAATTTGCTGACGGTTTGCGAGTATAAATCACCAAAATTCGCTAATACATTTTCATGTAACAAATGAAAATGCTCAGTTTGAGAT
>CAIVBX010000183.1 GCA_903904275.1 uncultured Pseudomonadota bacterium | reverse complement strand
GTCGCACATTGATTGCGGTGATGGAAAATTATCAAGATTCCGAAGGACGGATTCATATTCCAGACGTGTTGTTGCCTTACATGGGCGGTTTGAAAGTCATCGAATAAAAAACAAAAAAGCCAGCGCATAAAAATGTGCTGGCTTTTTTAGGTAAAAATCAAGTAATTACAGTCGGTGCAGTCCAGCCTGTCAATTGTTTAACGTTACAAAAATGTTCTGCTAAAACAATTAAAGGCGCAAGTGCAATTTGTGGGTCTTGATTATGTTTTGTTGCATCAGGTTCAAAGCGTTCAAGATAAATTCGCAATGTTGCGCCAACTGTTCCCGTTCCAGACAAACGAAACACAATTCTTGAACCGTTCGTAAAACCAATTCTAAAACCTTGATTCGCGCTTGTTGAACCATCAACGCTATCGTGATAACAAAATTCATCGGCATATTTCACAACATAATCACCAAAAACCGTTCCTGCTAACGTTTCGATTTGCTCACGCAAATTGGTCATGATGTTATTTGCAATGTCAGAATCAACCGCTTCATAGTCATGGCGACTGTAAATATCGCGTCCAAATTTTTTCCAATGTTCATATACAATTTCGGCAACACTTTGACGACGACGCGCAATTAAATTTAACCAAAATAATACCGCCCAAAGTCCATCTTTTTCGCGAACGTGTTGCGAACCCGTGCCGAAACTTTCTTCACCACAAAGCGTGATTTTGTCGGCATCAAGTAAATTTCCAAAAAATTTCCAGCCTGTTGGCGTTTCATAGCATGGAATTTTGTAATGTGCCGCTACTCTATCGACAGCTTGACTGGTTGGCATGGAACGCGCCACGCCTTTTAAACCTTTATAATACGCAGGAATTAACGTTGCATTAGCAGCAAGAATTGCCAAACTGTCGCTAGGCGTGACAAAAATACCTTTGCCCATAATCATATTTCTATCGCCATCACCATCAGAAGCTGCGCCAAACGTCGGAGCGTTGTCGCTAAACATCAAATCAGCAAGTTCGTGAGCATGAATTAAATTAGGGTCAGGATGATGCCCTGCGAAATCTTCAAGTGGTGTTGCGTTTTGCACGGCACTTTCTGGCGCACCGAGCATATCAATTAAAATTCGTTTGGCGTAAGGGCCTGTTACCGCGCTCATTGCATCAAATGACAACGTGATAAAACCGTTTTGAATACTTTGTCTTAGCAAATCAAAATCAAAAATCGATTCCATCAATTGCGCGTAATCTTTAACCGAATCGATAATTGTAATTTTCAGTCCGTCAATTTCTTGTGTACCGATTTCATTTAAATTGATGTCTGGCAATTCGGCAAGTTTGTAACTGTCAATAATTTTGCTACGCGCAAAAAATGCTTGCGTGTCTTTTTCTGGCGCAGGTCCGCCGTTGCTGACGTTGTATTTGATGCCGAAATCTTCGTTTTCGCCTGCGGGATTATGGCTTGCAGACAAAATTAAACCGCCAAATGCGCCATATTTACGAATAATGTGCGAGGCGGCAGGTGTTGAAAGAATCCCGTTTTGTCCAATAATCAATTCGCCAAAACCGTTTGCGGCGGCGATTTTGATAATTGTTTGAATCGCCTCTTTGTTGAAATAGCGTCCATCGCCGCCAATCACAAGCGATTTACCTTGAAAATTAGGCAATACGTCAAAAATTGACTGCACAAAATTTTCTAAATAATGCCGCTGCTGAAAGACTTTTACTTTTTTTCGCAATCCTGACGTACCAGGATTTTGGTCTTGATAAGTTTGAGTAACAATCGTTTTTATGTGCATAATAATCCTCGAAAAGTTGGTATGGGTGTTGCAAGTTAAAAAGTACACCAAAACATTTTTAAAGTGTAGGAGAAATATGTTACGCGCTTATTTATTATTGTTAATGAGTTTATTTGCCATGTCGTCTGTGATGGCGGCAACTGAATCGGTACATCCAGATGATATATGGCTGCTCATTGATACAAAAGCTAAAAAAATTGAAGTCAAAAAAGGTGAGCAAACTGTTGAAACGCTCGAGCATGTTGCAATTGGTCGTGGTGGTGCGGGTTTAAAAACACATCGTGGCGACAATATCACACCACATGGCGAATACCGAATTGGTTGGGTAGGTGACAAAAGTATGTTCAAACGCTTTTTTGGTCTGACATATCCATCGGTTCAAGATGCTGAAAATGCGTTCCAGAAAGGTGTTATTGATGAAAGACAATATCAGCGCATTGCTAAAGCTCATGCTTTGGGACAAATTCCGCCGCAAGATACGGCATTGGGTGGACAAATTGGTATTCATGGATTGGGTAGCGGCGATGCACGAATTCATGAAGTTTTTGACTGGACGCACGGCTGTATTGCTTTGACGAATTCGCAAATTGACCATCTCAGTCAAATTGTTGATACTGGAACCGTTGTTAAAATAAAATAAAACTGGAAAATATAGCATTGGGTGGTTAAAATTAACCCAGCTATAGGTTGTTTTGTAGTATAAATTCTCGTTATGTATCACACTTTCTTAAAGGAAAATCTCATGAAAAAATTTGTTAAATTATCGATGGTTGCTTTAGTTGCTACTGTAGTTGTAGGTTGTGCAAGCACAGATGACATCACACACTTACAATCACAAATTGACACATTAAAAACATCAGTTGCACAAGCATCTGCTGACGCTAACAGCGCACAATCTGCTGCTGCTGATGCTGCTTCACGCGCTGCTGCTGCTGAATCAGCTGCAAACCGTGCTGCTCAATATGCACAAGACACAAACAGCAAATTGGACAGCTTGTTCAAAAAATCAATGTTGAAATAATTTCATTCATTGAATGCTGATAAAAAAACCCTGTGAGTTCGCTCACAGGGTTTTTTTTTAACTATTTTTTATTTTCTACTTATAATTAAAAATGCGTTTAATTCGAGGTTTTTCTGATAGACAACCCTTTTCTAAAGGTTGTGTTTTAACAATCGGTAATTTTGACGGTGTGCATTTAGGGCATCGTGCTGTTATTCAAACGCTTGCTGAGAGAGCGAAAGAATTAAATTTATCCACGACAATTATGCTTTTTGAGCCTCAACCATTGGAATATTTTTTAGCGGATAATGCACCATCACGACTAATGCGATTACGCGAAAAAATTCTAGCGTTAAATGAGTTACCGATTGATAACATCGTTATTGTTCGATTTAATCGTATGTTAGCGAATTTTGAACCGGAAGAATTTATTCAAAATATTTTGGTTTCAAAATTAAATGTGAAGCACTTGGTCATTGGTGACGATTTTCATTTTGGTAAAGCGCGACGCGGTAATTTTAATTTACTCAAAGAGCAAGGAGAATTACTTGGATTTTCCGTTGAAAAATCGACTTCGTATCTTTTATCTGATTTGCGAGTGAGTAGCACACTGATTCGAGATGTGTTGAATGAAGATAATTTAACCGAAGCGCGACGACTTTTAGGGCAAGATTACTCAATTTGTGGTCGTGTCGCACAAGGCGATAAACTCGGACGAACACTTGGTTTTCCAACAGCAAATATCAAAATGTTACGTCGAAATACCCCCATTCGAGGCGTTTTTGCCGTAACGATGACAGGGATTGATAATCGTGAATTTCAGGGGGTAGCCAATGTTGGCATTCGTCCGACAATTGAAGGTAATCACAAAGTCATTTTAGAAACACATTTATTTAATTTCGATCAAGATATTTATGGGCGTTATGTTAGCGTGCAATTTAAACAAAAATTACGTCACGAAATGCGCTTTAATTCACTCGAACAATTGCAGGCACAAATTCGTCTCGATGTCATCGCAGCGAAAGACTTTTTTAACATTAGAACGTGCTAAAATTCAAAATTATTCAACTTACTAAGAGGCAAAAAATGAAAGCACAAATTGGTATGATTGGTTTAGCAGTAATGGGTAAAAACTTGACTCTTAACATTCGAGATCATGGGTTTAAAGTAGCGGTTTATGAATATGCAGAAGGCGTTGCTGATGCGTTTGTTGCTGCTGAAGTTGAAAATACAGCTGCAATTGAAAATTCGGAAATTATCAGCACCAATTCGTTACAAGAGCTTGTAGATAATCTTGAATCACCGCGTGTTGTATTTATGATGGTAAGAGCAGGGGATGTTGTTGATTTTTACATCGACAAATTAGTGCCGTTACTTTCAGAAGGAGACATTATTGTTGACGGTGGAAATTCACTTTACACAGATACAAATCGTCGTGTCGTCGCGCTTGCTGAAAAAGGTTTGAATTTTATTGGTATGGGTGTTTCAGGCGGTGAAGAAGGCGCACATTATGGCGCATCAATGATGCCAGGCGGAAATCGGGCAGCTTGGGCAACGGTAAAACCTATTTTTCAAACTATTTGTGCAAAAGTTGACGAGGAACCTTGTTGTCATTGGGTTGGCGATAATGGTGCGGGGCATTACGTCAAAATGGTTCACAATGGCATCGAATACGGTGATATGCAGTTAATTTGCGAAGCATATCAATTGCTTTCTGAAGGCTTAGAACTAAGCGTTGACGAAATTCGTGACATTTTCATCGAATGGAACAAAGGTGAATTAAGTTCCTATTTAATGGAAATCACAGCGGATATTTTGGGTCATAAAGATGAGGATGGACAGCCGTTATTGACAAAAATTTTAGACACTGCTGGACAAAAAGGTACTGGTAAATGGACAGGGATTGACGCATTAGAATTAGGGATACCACTAACATTGATTGGTGAAGCTGTATTTGCACGTTGTTTGTCGTGGCAAAAATCTGAGCGTGTGCAAGCGTCAAAAATTTTGCCTAAACGTCCTGTTGCACCATTTACAGGTGATAAAATTGAAATGATTAACGCAATTCATGATGCGTTATACGCATCAAAAATTATTTCTTACGCGCAAGGTTTTCGTTTGATGCGTGAGGCTTCAAGAGAATATAAATTTGCACTTAATTATGGTGATATTGCGTTGATGTGGCGTGGTGGTTGTATTATTCGCAGCAAATTTTTGAATAATATCAAACAGGCTTACAGTAATAATCACGAATTACGCAATTTATTGTTTGATGATTTTTTTGCAAATGTGATGGCAGAATCAGAAGTCGGCTGGCGCAAATCGGTTATTTTGGGTATTCAATTAGGTATTCCAACACCGACTTTTTCATCGGCATTAGCTTATTTTGATGGTTATCGTACCGAAAAATTGCCTGCAAATTTGCTACAAGCACAACGTGATTATTTTGGTTCGCACACTTACGAACGCATTGATAAACCACGCGGGGAATTTTTTCACACCGATTGGATTGGTAATGGTGGAAACGTTTCAGCTACAACGTATAACGTTTAATTTTTAAATTTCTTTGACTTTGGAGTCACTAAGCATGAATGCGGAATCTTGTACTTATGTTATTTATGGCGCGACGGGTAATTTATCGCGCATTAAATTGATGCCTGCTTTTTATCATTTGGAAGCGGCTGGGCAATTACCTGAAGGTACGAAAATTGTCGCAATTGGGCGGCGTGAATGGACGCAAGAAAAGTGGCTTTCTGAAGTCAAAGAGATGATTCAAACCAAAATCAAAGAGGCTTTTGACGAAAAAACCTTTCAAGATTTTGCTGCACGTTTGCATTATCACTTTGGTGATTTACAACAAGCTGAATGTTACAGCTCACTTGCAACAACGCTTGAACAGCCACAATTTTCTAATAATGTAGCGTTTTATTTATCGATTAGTCCGTCAGATTTTGGCAACGTGATGGAACAACTCAGTCGTAATAAATTATTTGATGAATCGCACGGCTGGAAACGGGTCGTAATTGAAAAACCATTTGGTTACGATTTAGAAAGCGCACAATCGTTACAAAAACGAATTTCACATTATTTAAGCGAAGATCAAATTTATCGCATCGACCATTATCTAGGTAAAGGCACAGTTCAAAATGTATCGGTGTTTCGATTTGCAAACGTAATGCTAGAACCGCTTTGGAATCGTCAATATATTGACCACATTCAAATTACACATTCTGAAAGTATTGGGATTGGTGAACGTGGCGGTTATTACGATGGTTCAGGTGCAATGCGCGATATGTTGCAAAGTCATTTATTGCAATTGTTGACGCTTGTTTTGATGGAACCACCGACTTCAATGGAAGCCGAAGCATTGCGTGATGAAAAAGTGAAGGTTTTAAAATCGATTCGTCCGATTGCAAAAGAGGCGGTTCATGCTCACGCTTATCGCGCTCAATATGTAAATGGTGTAATCAATGGTGAACACGTTAATGGTTATTTGCAAGAAACTGGGATTCCACAAGACAGTATTACGGAAACGTATGCGTCGATGAAATTGTATGTGGATAATTGGCGTTGGCAAGGTGTTCCGATGTATTTACGAACTGGGAAACGCATGAAAAAATCACAGTCTGTGATTTCGATTTGCTTCCGCCAGCCACCATTACATTTTTTCCGCGATACTGAAATTCATTGCATGAGTCAAAACTGGGTACTTTTAGGCATTCAACCCGAAGAATGTGTCCGCATTGAGATGACGGTTAAAGAACCAGGTTTAGAAATGAAAACACGCACCAGTTCACTTGATGCCAGTTTTAGAAATCCTGACGAAAAAGCCATTGATGCTTATGAAGACTTGTTACTTGACGTATTAAAAGGCGATCGCTCGTTATTCTTACGCTTTGATGAAGTCGAAGAAGCGTGGAAAATCGTTGACCCAATTTTACAAACTTGGGCGAGCGAACGTGATTATGTTGCGACTTATCCCGCTGGTTCGTGGGGACCTGAAGACAGTCGATTATTTGATAAGGAAAGTCAAGGATGGCGCACATCTTTAACGCCTGAGTGTAACAATGCAAAGTAATATCGAATGGCAGCAACTCGAAACGACTGATTTAATCGCGCAAGAAGTTTGCAAACGAATTTTGGCGATAGCACAAGAAGCAATTACTAAACGTGGACAATTTAAATTCGTTTTGGCAGGCGGCAAGACACCTGAAAAAATGTATCGATTACTTGCAAAAAGCAATGGAGATTGGTCGAAGTGGTTTATTTATCATGGTGATGAGCGTGTTTTGCCTGTTGATGATGCAAATCGAAATAGCGTAATGGCAGCAAATGCGTTTTTAAACGTGGTAGTAATTCCGAAAATGCAAATTTTTGATATTCCGACAGAATTAGGAACAGAAAAAAGTGCCGCAATTTATCGTTCAATTGTGCAAGAAGCACTCCCGTTCGATTTAGTTTTACTTGGTATGGGCGAAGATGGACATACTGCGAGTTTATTTCCCAATCATGTTCATGATGAAAATGACGCAGTTCATTCGATTTATAACTCACCAAAACCGCCTTCAGAACGTGTAACATTGAGTGCGAAAGCATTAAGTGATACGCAAAATTTGTTCTTTTTAATCGAAGGTGCAAATAAACGTGATGCAATAAAGCAGTGGCGCGAAGGTGAAAATTTGCCTGTTTCAACCGTGAATGCGTTACAAAATTTGGTGGTTTTTCTCGATAATGCCGCCGCTGACATAGATTGATTTTTACCCTAAACTAGACTTCTTAATTAAAACTTTTGTGATAAGGAAAAACTATGATTATTAGAGACAATGAAATTGCTGATTTAGAAACCCCAACTGGCACCAT
>CAIVBX010000182.1 GCA_903904275.1 uncultured Pseudomonadota bacterium | reverse complement strand
TCTTTTGCATCAAAACCTGCCATTGATTGCAATAAAATCGCGCAATCTTCAGCACTTCGTGCCATTGAACCGCCTTGGTCTAAACTCGACGCATACGCAATCATGCCAAAACGTGAAACACGTCCGTAAGTCGGTTTAATTCCCGACACACCGCAAAATGCCGCAGGTTGACGAATCGAACCGCCTGTGTCTGTGCCTGTTACGCAAACGGCAAGTTGCGCGGCAACTGCTGCTGCGCTGCCGCCTGAGGAACCGCCCGAAACAGCATTTTTATTCCAAGGATTTTTCACCGCACCATAAAAACTGGTTTCATTCGACGAACCCATTGCAAATTCATCCATATTTAATTTGCCTAAATTCACCGCACCAGCCGCATTTAATTTTTCAACAACGGTTGCGTCGTAAGGCGCGATAAAGTTATCAAGCATTTTTGAACCGCAAGTTGTTTTTACATTTTTAGTACAAAAAATGTCTTTATGCGCCATCGGAATGCCTGTTAATAATTCCGCGTCACCATTTGCAATTCTAACGTCAGCTGCTTGTGCAGCTT
Source organism: uncultured Pseudomonadota bacterium (assembly GCA_903904275.1). GTDB lineage: Bacteria > Pseudomonadota > Gammaproteobacteria > Methylococcales > Methylomonadaceae > UBA10906. The sequence goes on along the minus strand of CAIVBX010000182.1, from coordinate 8,300 downwards.
GTAATGCAAAATCTTCGGTAACGGTAATAAACGCATTTAAATCGGCATGTTGTTTAATGCGATTTAAAAAATGTTGTGTCAATTCAACGCTTGAAAATTCTTTTGCGCGTAGACTTTGTGCGAGTTGGGAAAGGGTTTTATTGTGCATATTTTTCAGTTTCTCTGTATTGTAAAGATGCACAATTTTACCGTTTTTAGCGTGAATTTGTTGAATTAAACCGTCATTTCACAATGACACAATTTCGACCGCTGTTTTTCGCTTTGTACAATAAATAATCCGCTGCGGTAATCATATCGTCTAAATTTGGACATAAATCAGTCGTTACGCCAATGCTAACCGTAATTTTGATGATTTCATCGTTAGGAATTTGAACATCAGAATTTGCCAATGAAATCCGAAAATTATCAAATAATTCAAATGCTAAAAGTGTCGAATTCAAAGAAGGTGCGAGAATGCAAAATTCTTCTCCACCATAACGCGCCACCACATCGCAACTTCGAAAACGTTCAGATAACATTTTTCCAACATGTTTCAACACAACATCGCCCACATCGTGACCATATTTGTCATTGATTTGTTTAAAAAAATCAATGTCCACCATTGCTACGGCTAAACGATTATTACGATTCGCTAACGCTAACATCGGCAAACCTAATCGTAATAATTGACGACGATTATTTAAATTCGTTAAAAAATCAGTGACGGCGGCTTTTTCAAACGTGACCATTTTCTGATAATGAATCGCGTTGGCTAATGCAATCGAAATTTTTGAGGTAAAAACTTCAAGCAAATCTAAATCATGTTTATCAATTTCTCTTTCGCTATACACCAACGCAATCGTAGCTTTGTTGTCATTAGCATCTAAATAAAACGCGCTATATTTTTCATTAAATTGATTTTTTCGTTCATACAACGCTTTTTTAATCATAGTTGCAATTTCACCATGCCCACACGAATGGTCTAAATTACAACGCAAACAACATTCAAATTCTTCTGTTACCGCAATCACTTTTAAGTTATCTGGCAAACATGAAATTGATTCAACTTCAACCTCGGTATTTTTTTCAATGCAAATAATACCTTGCGGTTGGCAATCCAAAAATGAACTCAATTGCGCCAAAATGCCTGAAGCAAATTCGTGCATCGATTGAATTTTAAAAAGTGAATCTGAACTGTGTAAAATTTTTTCTAATCCTCGATGCGTTTTATTCAACGACATAATGGTTTCATACGCGCGACATGCCGAAATGATAGCGGTAAATAATTTTTGTGACGTAAGTTCGTTTTTCGCTTTGTAATCGTTAATATCATAATCAACAACGACTCGCTCTTCTGGGGCTTGTCCTGGTTGACCTGTTCGTAAAATGATTCGGATTTCGTGATTTTTCAGCTCATCTCGAATGATTTTAACCAGTCGCAAACCTGCATCATCCGTTTCCATGACAACATCAAGCAAAATCACGGCGATATTTTTTTCACGCGACAGAATTTCTTGTGCTTCCAGTGCTGAATACGCGCTTAATAATTCAACAGGACGATTTTTGAATGTAATTTTAGTTAAAATTAAGCGAGTAACTGAATGAACATCTTCATCATCATCGACAACTAAAATTCGCCACGGTGTTGAAAGCGATGTTTTAACAACTGTTGATAAATCAAGCGTTTGAGATTTCAAATTGAGCGGTTTTTTTTCAATCATAGTTTTACATTCGTTTGGGAAAATTGATAATAAATGTTGTGCCTTTGCCTTCGACGCTACTGATTTGGAGCGAACCATTTAAAACTTGATACACAAGGTTATACACAACATGAAGCCCTAAACCACTTCCACCATTGCCACGTTGTGTTGTAAAAAAAGGGTCAAAAATTTTACTTTGAATATCGTTGCGAATCCCTTTACCGTCATCACTGTAACGCAATTCAATTCTATCCGCAGAAAATAAAGTGACACTTAATTTTATCGTGCCAACTTGATACGGCTCATAAGCGTGAAGCAATGAATTCATAACAAAATTCGTGATAATTTGCGACAACGCGCCTGGATAACCAAAAACGAGCAAACTTGGTAAACATTCCAACTTAATGTTGATGTGTGTTTTTTTCAATGCGGGACGCAAACTTAATAAAATTTCTTCGAGATAATTTTTCAAGTTAAATTCACGCAAATTATCACTGGTTTGATCGACCGAAATTTGTTTAAAACTGTGAATCAAATCCGCTGCGCGTTGACAGTTAATTGTCATCAATTGTGTCGATTGCTTTGCTGTTTCAAAATAGCTTTCCAATTCATCACCGCCTAATTCACCTTGTTTATAAAGCGCGGCAACTTTGTCTGTTTCGTCATTCAAAAAAGAAGCCGATGTGACTGTAATGCCAATTGGCGTATTGATTTCATGAGCAATTCCAGCAACTAAACCGCCTAACGCGGCCATTTTTTCAGCTTGAACCAAACTTTCTTTGGTTTCTTGCAACAAAATTAACGATTTTTCTGCTTCATCTTTTGCAATCGACAATTCAGCGGTGCGGCGTTGAACTTTATGTTCGAGCTGTGCGCGGTGTGCATACAATTCATCAAATGCACATTTCAACCGTTCCGTCATTAAATTAAACGCATTTGCCAATTCTGCAATTTCACTGTCACCTGAAACAACCGCCGAAATGGTGTAATTACCATTGATAATTTGATGTGTCACCGCGCAAAGTTTTTCAATCGGTTTGACGATATTTCGTCCAACAATTAACGCGATAAATAAAGCGAAAATAATCAAACCCAACGTAATCCACGCAACGTGCCATCGTAAAACATTCAACGCGGCAAAGGCTTCTGCTTGGTCTAAATGCGCCATAATGCAACCGCCACCAAACTCTGGTACAAATCGAAAGCTGTGAATAATTTCGACATTTCGTCTATCCACATCGAGCATTTCCGCATTTCCCATCATCAAACAATGTTGCATTGCATGGTCGTTTTTGGATTCTTGAGGCGAATCTGTGTCAAGTAGACGTGGATAGGTAATAAAAAAACCTTGTGAATTCATAATAAATACATCTCCTGACGCACCTAAACTCGGATCACTCACAAAAATGTCTTGAATCGCATCAATCGGAAAAATAACAGTTAAATGTTCATCTTTTTGACCATTTGCAACGATAAAATAAAATCTATCACCTTGTTTATTAGGTTCAATAAAACCCGCTAACTGCATGGGTTTAAATTCCATATCTTCGATTGAAATTGCATCCCCTACTTTTACGATTTCCACATTATTGGAATTTGTCAGCGTTACGCTTAATGCTTGCGTTTCAATCAGAAACATTTTTAAGGCTTTTTGTAGACATTCCTGATTTTTTTTTGCATTGCGTTCATCACACTGCATTGAAAGATTATTTAAAAATCGTGTCGCGTGTGTATTCGCATTTTGAAGCATCGTATTAAGCTGCTGATGACGCGAATCCGCAATGTAACCTACGGCATGAATGTTGTTGTTTTTAATTGTATTGTACAAATAATCATAACTGAGATAACCCAAAATTCCCGTTGGCAAAAGCAAAAATAGCAACGTCAACATAACAAGTCGCGCTTTAAGCGAACTCGGAAAAAAAACCACGAATTTTTTCATTAAATTTCCTCGTTGGATGTAAATTAAAACATACACGATTGCAAAAAATGTGGTCAAAAAAAATGCAGCATCAAAAAAAATAATGCTGCATTGAAAAGAGAAGGATATAAGACTCTAATCGCCTAGAGGAGCTTAAAAGAGTGACCGCATTTTATCGATTAACCAAATTTTTGAAAATGCGACAAATTGTCGCGTGACAAATTGTCGCAGTTAAGAAAGCGTTTGTTGCGTTAAATAAAATTCTGCTAATTTTAAATCTTCGGGGCGTGTGATTTTGATATTATCCGAACGTCCTTCGACAATTTTTGGCAAAAATCCTTGTATTTCTAACGCGCTCGCTTCATCGGTAATTGCATTATTTCCTTGATGGATTTCCAACGCATTTTTCAACGCACCATACCGAAACATTTGCGGCGTTAAAGCTCGCCAAATTCGATTTCTATCGTGTGTTCCAAGAATTTGTAAACCACCCTCTACATCTTTCAACGTATCATGTGATGACAATGCCAAAATGCCACCAATTTCATCATTTTTTAATTCTGAAATTAACTTTTTAATGTCTTCAGTCGTAATGCAAGGACGTGCCGCATCATGGACTAAAACCCAATCATTTTCGGCAGCGTAATTTTTAATTACTGCCAACGCATTCAAAACAGAATCGGCACGCTCTTTCCCACCTTCTGCCCAAACGATTTTTTCATGTTTTGAAATCGGCAAATTATCCCAATATGGGTCGCCTTCTGAAATTGCCACAACGATATTTTCAAAAACCTGTGCATCAATTAAACGACTTAATGTTTGTTCAATCACCGTTTTTTCTGAAAGCAACAGATACTGTTTTGGACGGTCAGCATTCATGCGTTTGCCAACACCAGCGGCTGGCACAATTCCCCAAAATTTCGCTGTACTCATATTTTTTTCGCGTCAGAAATCAATTTTTGACGAATAAAAAATGCGCCTGCCGTCGCAATTATCGCTGGTAACATTGATGCAATTGGACGATTTTCAGTCAACGTATCTGTGATTAAATGCGCTACTTCCCACGTTATGCCAAAACCCACTAACCCAATAATTGCCCATTTAAACGGTTGTTGACCGTTTTCTTTTGCACTCTGAAAAAACCAAACTAAAATCGCTATGGCTACAATTTTTGCTAACAACATGATGTTCTCCTTTTTATTATTTTTTTGAGTTTAAAATCATAGCATGACGCTAAAAAAATCCCCCATTCCGTTCAATTTTTCAGCCGCTTTATTAACATGGTTTGATATTCATGGACGCAAAAATTTACCTTGGCAACAAGACAAATCGCCGTATCGCGTGTGGCTTTCTGAAATTATGTTGCAACAAACGCAAGTTGTGACGGTGATTCCCTATTTTGAAAAATTTGTAGCACGTTTTCCAACGGTTGAAAGTTTAGCTGCCGCGCCACTTGATGATGTTTTGCAACATTGGGCAGGTTTGGGTTATTACGCCAGAGCGCGAAATTTACACAACGCCGCAAAAATGATTGTTGAACGTGGTGAATTTCCCAACACGTTGTCAGAATTATTAGAATTATCAGGCATTGGTAAATCAACCGCAGGCGCAATTTTGAGCATTGCCTTTCAAAAATCACATCCGATTTTAGACGGCAATGTGAAACGAGTTTTAACGCGCTTTTTTGCGGTTTCAGGCTGGACAGGTTTAAAAGAAGTTGAAACTGAATTATGGAAATTAAGCGAAAAAATTACACCTGAAAATCGTTGTGACGATTACACGCAAGCAATTATGGATTTAGGCGCGACGCTTTGTACACGTTCAAAACCGCGTTGTCACGATTGTCCAATGTCGCAAAACTGCGCGGCATTTTTAACAAATACGGTTGCAAATTATCCCGAAAAAAAACCAACGAAAACATTGCCAATTAAACAAACCATTTTTTTAATGATTCAAAATGAACAGCAACAAATTTGGCTTGAACAACGTCTTTTAAAAGGGATTTGGGGCGGTTTGTGGAGTTTGCCCGAAGTTGAAAATAAAGAAGAGGCATTAAATTGGTGTGAAAAAAATCATTTAACCATTCAACATTCTCAATTTTTAATTCAACAGCGTCACACGTTTTCACATTATCATTTGGACTTCACCCCGTTATATATCGACGTGAAATCGTCAAACCATGTAAATTTTCATACTCGTGAAGCATGGCAAAATCGCGGATTACCTGCACCAATTCAAACTTTATTAACACAATTTACAGAGGATTTTTTATGACACGAATGATTCATTGCGTAAAACTTGGCACAGAAGCAGAAGGTTTAGACACACCGCCTTTTCCTGGTGAACAGGGTTTAGAAATTTTTGAAAACATTTCAAAAGGCGCGTGGCAAGCATGGCTTGCAAAACAAACAATGTTAATTAACGAAAACCGTTTAGCCAGTTTTGACCCCAAAACACGCACTTTTTTAGCGGCTGAACGACGTAAATTTTTATTTGAAGATAATAATGAAATGCCTGAAGGTTACGTTCCTCCACAAAAATAAAGGCGTGAATTGACGTGAATATGTTGTTTTATTGCAAATCATTTTAAATCCGTTATTTAAAAACTTATTTACATTAAAAACAGTAAGTTATTTTGATTTTGTGAATAATTACACCATAAAATTTTTCAAAAACTGGAGTCGTACTTTAAAACAGAGTATTCTATACAAAAGCAAGTAAGCGTATGAAAGAACAGTATTTTTTATAACACGCTGATTTTCAAGTTAGATTCCACTGTTGTTAAATTACGACAACCACATCATTTATTATTTTTGGAGAAGATTTTTATGGGCGTTCCTTTACGTCAACAACTAGCAGTAGGCAGTTATTTAATTAAACAAAAACTGAAAGGCGCGAAAAAATATCCCCTCGTGTTGATGTTAGAGCCGTTATTTCGTTGCAATTTAGAATGCGCGGGCTGTGGCAAAATCGATTATCCCGATGACATTTTAGATAAACGGTTAACGTTTGAAGAATGTATGCAAGCTGTTGATGAATGTGGTGCGCCAATGGTTTCCATTCCAGGTGGCGAGCCGTTAATCCATAAAGATATGCCGCGCATTGTTGAAGGTTTGATTGCGCGTAAAAAATTCGTTTATTTGTGTACTAATGCGTTGCTTTTGAAAAAACGTATCAATGATTACAAACCTTCACCTTACTTAACGCTTTCAATCCATTTGGACGGTTTAAAAGAACGTCATGATGCGTCTGTTTGCCAAGAAGGTGTTTTTGACCGTGCAATTGAAGCAATTAAATTAGCGTTAGATAAAGGTTTTCGCGTCAATATCAATTGCACGCTTTTTCAAGGTGAAACTGCGCCAGAAGTGGCTGAATTCTTGGATTACGTCACGGAATTGGGCGTTGAAGGCATCACAATCGCACCTGGTTTTAGTTACGAACGTGCGCCAAAACAAGACGTTTTCATCAAAGGCAACGACGTTAAACAATTATTCCGAAACATTTTCAAACTTGGCAAAAATCGCGGCTGGAAATTAAACCATTCATCTTTGTATTTGGACTTTTTAGCAGGCAATCAAGATTACAACTGCACGCCTTGGGGAAATCCAACGCGCAATGTTTTTGGTTGGCAAAAACCGTGTTATTTGCTTGCTGATGAAGGTTATGCCGCAACGTTCCAAGAATTGCTCGACACAACACCTTGGGATAATTACGGTAGCGTTAATAATCCAAAATGTGCAAGTTGCATGGCGCATTGCGGCTATGAAGCCACCGCTGTTGAAGATATGTTGAAAAATCCACTCAAAGGTTTGCGACTTGCTTTAAGCGGTATCAAAACTGAGGGTGCAATGGTTGAAACTACCGCGCCGATTTTAAAACCTGCATCCACTTTGGCAGGCATTCCGATTAACGTTGAACACACAAAATAATAACGGAGAACGTGATGCAATTTAAAAAATTAGCTATCGTCGCTTTTTCAATTAGTAGTTTGTTTGCTACCACTGTTTTCGCGCAAGAAGAAAGCGCGACAGCTCGGCAAATTATCGATAAATTTCAAACTGATTTAATTTCTGTCATGAAAGATGGCAAAAAACTCGGTTATGCGGGACGTTACGATAAACTTGAATCGGCAGTGACAAATAGTCACGATTTGCCGAAAATTGCCCGTATTGTTGTAGGTAAAGAAGGCGAAAAACTGAATGATGAGCAACAAAAAAAATTGACTGACGTATTTTCAAAATTAAGTGTCGCTTCTTACGCGCATAATTTCACGGATTTCAGCGGCGAAGAATTTGTTATTGATTCAGAAGAAGAAACCAAAAATGGCGGTGTAGTAATTCATTCACATTTAAACATTCCTGACGATAAGCCCGTCAAATTTGATTATATGTTGAAAGAAAAAGGCGCAAGCTGGCGAATTATCAACATTATTGCAAATGGCGTAAGTGATTTAGCGTTAAAACGGTCAGAATACACCGCCATTTTGCAACGTGACGGTTTTGATGCACTGATTTCAAAAATTAACGAAAAAATTGACGACTACGCTAAACAGTAAGGATACAAAATGAATCAAAAAACACTTTTAATTTGTTCTGTGATTTTTGCATCAAATGTTGCTGCACAATCGAATAATGACCCGTATGAAAACTTTAATCGTTCAATGTATGACTTTAATAGTTCTGTTGATGATTACGTTGCCG
>CAIVBX010000181.1 GCA_903904275.1 uncultured Pseudomonadota bacterium | reverse complement strand
ACGATAGTTTTGTGCATTTTGCCTTTCACTTCTTGGTCAACTAAAACTGTTTCGTTGATGCCGTCGAAATCCCATTCATCGTGTGGAGTCATTTGATAGACCCATTTCACTTCCCCAGTATCTGCATCACGCGCCCATAATGACATTGACCATTTGTTATCGCCTGGACGTTGTACTGGGTTCCAAGTTGATGGATTCCCTGATCCGTAATAAACCAAGTTTAATTTCGGGTCGTAAGAGTACCAGCCCCAAGTTGTACCGCCACCAATTTTCCATTGGTCGCCTTTCCAAGTTCCTGTACTTGAATTTTCGCCAACAACTTGGACGCTACCATCTTTCCAAGCAGTAGTTTTTTTAGCGTTAATCAATGTGTCTTTGTCTGGACCCATGCTATAGCCTTTCCATGCTAATTTTCCAGTGTTGATGTCATACGCCGCTAAGAAACCGCGAACACCAAATTCACCACCAGCAATACCAGTTAAAACTTTGTCTTTAACTACGATAGGCGCGTTGGTGTTGGTCATACCCAATTTTGGGTCGCCGTTTTGAACGCTCCACACTCTTTTACCTGTTTTAGCATCTAATGCTGTTAAAACGGTGTCAGATTGTTGTAAGAAAATTTTGCCATCACCGTAAGCTAAACCACGGTTCACAGTATCGCAACACATAACAGGAATGGTTACGTCAGCATCTTGGCTTGGTGTGAATTCCCAAATAACAGATTGTGTGTTTTGGTCAATTGCATAAACCGTGTTAGGAAATGGTGTGTGGATGTATAAAACACCATTAACCGCTAAAGGACCACCTTCATGACCACGCAAAACCCCCGTTGAAAAAGACCAAGCTGGTTGTAAATTTTTAACGTTGTCTGTCGTAATTTGATTTAATTTACTAAAACGTGTGCCAGCATAATCGCCGCCCCATGTTGCCCAGTTAGCTGGATTTTGTGTTAATTTTTCTAAATCAGCATTTGCTGATGAGATAGCGGGAGCCGCTAACAACGTCGCAATGCTCGCTGTAAGCAATAAACTTTTAAAAGACTTCTTCATTAGGTTCTCCTGATATTCTGTTACATGACAGAACGGTAATTATGATTTATGACTAACGTTAGTTTTAGAGGGCAAAACGTGAATTTGCAAGCCACTCCAAGCGCGTAAATTTAACGATTTTGGCTAAAATGTCAAATTAAAACGGTGGTTTTCATTGTTTCGTATGTTTTAAATTCTTTCGTTGTTTCGTAATTTTCAGAATTCAATTCGCCTAGACGATTTCCCACTGTTTTAGTGTAGAATTAAGTTGTCGTGGACACGGCAATTTTAGTCTTTTTTATTTTCAATTATTTTCGGAGTTTTTCATGAGCGTTTTAGTTGGTAAACAAGCCCCAGACTTCACCGTTCCAGCCGTTTTAGGGTCAGGCGAAATCGTCGATTCATTTTCTTTTTCAGAAACAACAAAAGGCAAATACGCCATCGTATTTTTCTATCCATTAGATTTTACGTTTGTTTGTCCGAGTGAATTGATTGCGTTGGATCACAGAATGGATGAATTTACAAAACGCAATGTTGAAGTTGTTGCCGTTTCTGTTGATTCGCACTTTACACATAACGCATGGCGTAATACACCTGTTAATAATGGCGGTATTGGTGCAGTTAAATACACAATGGCGGCAGATTTAAACCGTTCAATTGCGAAAAATTATGATGTTGAAGTTGATGGCGTAGGTATTGCGTACCGTGGTGCATTTTTAATTGATACAACGGGCAAAGTTCGCGCTCAAATTGTGAATGATTTGCCACTTGGTCGTAACATTGACGAATTAGTTCGATTGGTTGATGCGTTGCAATTCCACGAAGAACACGGCGAAGTTTGCCCAGCTGGTTGGAAAAAAGGTGATGCTGGCATGAATGCAAATCCAGCAGGTGTTGCAGAATACTTGGCAAATAACGCTGACAAATTATAAGTATTTGTTTCAATATAGAAAGGCGTGGATTACTTTTGTAATTCACGCTTTTTTTATCAATTCAAATTAAAATCATCGTTTATTCAGCGGATATAAAAATTCTCAAAAAGCTAACAAGCTCAAAATGCAAATTCGTTAGCAACATTTTCAAAAATTACAAACTCCCCCTTGAAACGACAATCCCCTGCCCCATTTTAAGCTCATAATTATTTTTTATTTTCACAGGAAAAAATTCTACATGAGCAACGCAGAAGAAAATTTGGCAACGCCAGAAACAGAAGAAATTGATTTACACGCAACGCATACCGAAGTTGGTGAACATGAATACACGCTTGACGAATTAAAAGCCGAACTCGCTGAAATCAAAAAAGCTGCCGAAGAAGCTAACGACAAAATGTTACGCACGCTAGCTGAAATGGAAAACTTAAAACGTCGCACCGTAAAAGACATTGACGATGCGCGTAAATATGCCGTTTCAAATTTTGCGAAAGAATTATTGCCTGTTTTAGACAGTTTATTCATGGGCTTACAACTTGCAACGGGCGACAGCGACGAAGTAAAAAAATTCCGTGAAGGCTGTGAACTCACAATCAAACAATTTGAAGCAGCATTTGAAAAAAATAATGTGATTACGATTGACCCACTCGGTTTGCCTTTAAATCCTGAGCAACATAACGCCGTCAGCATGATGTTTGTCGAAGGCGCAGAACCAAACACTATCGTCAACGTATTCCAAAAAGGTTATATGTTGAATGGTCGCTTATTACGTCCTGCAATGGTTGTTGTTGCAAAAGCCGCTGAATAAGCCCTTGAAATCACAAAAAACTACCCTACATTTGTAACATCTTTTAAAAAAATTATTTTGGAGTAAAACCTCATGGCAAAAATTATTGGTATCGATTTAGGCACAACAAATTCATGTGTGGCTGTTTTAGAAAATGGCGCAGTTAAAGTTATTGAAAATAGCGAAGGCGCGAGAACAACCCCGTCAATTATCGCGTTCAGCAGCGACGACGAAGTGTTAGTTGGTCAATCAGCAAAACGTCAAGCGGTTACAAACCCTAAAAACACTTTATTTGCGATTAAACGTTTAATCGGTCGTAAATTTAAAGAAGAAGCCGTTCAAAAAGACATCAAAATGGTGCCTTATTCAATCGTTGAAGCGAACAATGGCGATGCTTGGGTTGATGTTCACGGTAAAAAAATGGCGGCTCCTGAAATTTCAGCTCGCGTTTTGATGAAAATGAAAAAAGACGCAGAAGCGTATTTAGGTGAAGAAGTCACGCAAGCCGTTATCACCGTTCCTGCGTATTTCAACGACTCACAACGCCAAGCAACAAAAGACGCAGGTCGTATCGCTGGCTTAGAAGTTTTACGGATTATCAACGAACCAACGGCGGCGGCTTTAGCATTCGGTATGGATAAACCAAAAGGCGACACAAAAATCGCAGTTTATGATTTAGGTGGCGGTACATTCGACGTTTCAATTATCGAAATCGCAGAAATCGACGGCGAACATCAATTTGAAGTATTGGCGACAAACGGTGACACCTTCTTAGGTGGTGAAGATTTTGACTCGCGCGTCATCGAATTTTTAGCAGACGAATTCAAAAAAGACACAGGCGTTGACGTTCACAACGACCCACTTGCATTGCAACGTTTAAAAGAAGCGGCTGAAAAAGCAAAAATCGAATTATCGTCTAGCCAACAAACTGACGTAAATTTGCCTTACATCACCGCTGACGCAACAGGGCCAAAACATTTAAACGTGAAATTAACACGCGCAAAATTGGAATCACTTGTTGAAGAATTGATTTTACGCACCAAAGCACCTTGCGAAATGGCGTTAAAAGACGCTGGCGTTTCTGCTTCTGAAATCAACGACGTAATTTTGGTTGGCGGTCAAACCCGTATGCCAAAAGTACAAGAAATGGTTGCGAAAATCTTCGGCAAAGAACCACGCAAAGACGTAAATCCTGATGAAGCGGTAGCGTTAGGCGCGGCAATTCAAGCGGGTGTTTTAGGTGGTGACGTAAAAGACGTTTTATTATTAGACGTAATTCCATTGTCACTCGGTATCGAAACAATGGGCGGTATTTTGACCAAATTGATTGAGAAAAACACCACGATTCCAACGCAAAAATCGCAAGTTTTCTCAACCGCTGATGACAACCAAACCGCAGTAACGATTCATGTGTTGCAAGGTGAACGTGAAAAAGCGAATGCTAATAAATCATTGGGACGTTTTGATTTAGCAGATATTCCACCAGCGGCTCGCGGTGTGCCACAAATCGAAGTTTCTTTCGACATCGATGCAAACGGTATTTTGAACGTATCGGCAAAAGACAAAGCGACAGGCAAAAAACAATCTATTGTGATTAAAGCATCAAGTGGTTTGTCGGACGAAGAAGTTGAACGTATGGTAAAAGATGCCGAAGCGCACGCAGAAGAAGACAAAAAATTGGTGGAATTAGTTCAAGCAAGAAATCACGCAGACGGTTTAGTTCACGCAACCGAAAAATCGTTGAAAGATTTAGGCGAAAAAGTTGGCGCAGACGAAAAAGCCGACATCGAAAAAGCCATTGAAGCCGTCAAAGAAGCGTTAAAAGGTGATGATAAAGCAGACATCGAAGCAAAATCTGAAGCGTTAAGCGAAGTGTTTGGCAAATTAGCTGAACGTGCTTATGCTCAAGAAGGTGGTGCAGAAGGCGGTCATGCTCACGCTGAAGAAGCAAAACCTGCTGATGATAGCGTAATTGATGCGGATTTTGAAGAAGTGAAGAAATAAAAAAATAAATTTTCGTTCTCCTCGAAAACTAAAAAGCCCCGCTTGAATTTTTCAAGCGGGGCTTTTTTTAGCCCCAAATTTTACAGCTTGATATTTAATGAATGTAATTTTCGATATAAATGCGTGCGTTCCATGCCAACTGCCGCTGATAATTTAGCGACGCTTCCACCTGTTTTTTCAAAATGGTATTCCAAATAGGCTTTTTCAAAGTGGTCACGCGCTTCTTTTAACGGTAAATTAAAAAACTCTGGAATCGACGATAAAATCATCGAATCATTCGTAATTTTTCCAAGCGTATTTTTAACTTCATCCAATTCCACTTCTTCGCCAACGCCTAAAATCATTAAACGTTGTACTAAATTTTTTAATTCACGCACGTTGCCGCGCCACGGGTAATTGCGTAAAAAGTTTTGCGCCGCCATTGAAAAACGTCTAAACGGT
>CAIVBX010000180.1 GCA_903904275.1 uncultured Pseudomonadota bacterium | reverse complement strand
AATCTTATGCCAAATTTTGCATACCAAAAGAAAAAAATAATGACAAAAAAAATGGCAATTATTTGATCTAAATTTTTAACGAAAAATTCTTTTATCCCTAAAGAATTTGATAATTGCATTGGCATTTTGTCATTCATTTTGCGAACCTAGATATGCTATAAAATATAATGTTATTGATTTTTAAGAATACGTTACGAGCCATATACCCTGGCAAATCAATAAAACGCCAAGCACACGCAAAGAAGTAACACTTTCTCCTAGCATCATGCCTATTAAAAGTGTTAAGCCAAAACCTAACCCAACCAATGGATATGCCTTACTTACATCCCAACTAGATAATACTTTTAACCAAACTATCGCGCCCAATCCATAAAGTAAAAAACCTGTAAATATAAATTTATTGGTTAGTACAATCCATGGCAAACGATAGGTTAATGGCTCTGCAAAAGCTTGTTTGATTTCTAAACTTGTCATGCCAGCTTTTAATGCAAATTGCGCGGCAACTGAAAAAATAATGCTAACGATGGCAATCAATAAAATATTCACAATTATTTCCAATGTAAAAAATGCACAGCGAGCGTTGTTACAATCATAATTAAAATAGTCATTCGACTGCCGAAATCTTTCATTGCAAAGACTAAAGGATCGTCATGCATTTCGCCTCTCGCTGTCTTAATCCACAATCTGGCTAACCAATAAATTAAGCCAATAGCAACAACCCATAAACCTTCTGGTGTCGCGTAGCGTAATTGGGTTTCGGCATCACTAATAAATAATCCAAATATAACAATTGCAGATAAAGCAGAACCGACTCCAAGAGGCCATAAAACAGCAAGATCAGTAATCCGATAATCTCTACCATGTGTAATGTCTAAGCCTCTTTGTTGCAAAGTCATGAGTTCTGCACAACGTTTAACTAAAGCAAGACTGAAAAATATAAATACCGAAAACGCTAACAACCACGAGCTAATTGGAATGCCAACAGCGATAGAACCCGCAATAATTCGCAAGGTGTAAAGCAATGAAAGAACTATTACGTCAATTAACACATAGGTTTTCAGCGTTAATGAGTAGCTTGTTGTGATAAAAAGGTACAACAATAACATTCCAAAAAAATTTAAAGATACATTGATTGCTAGAACTAAGCCTAAAACCAACAATACTATTCCCAAAGCGATCCCATTTAAAATCGGTATCTTTGCACTGGCAAAAGGACGGTATTTTTTACGAGGATGTACTCTATCGCTGTCTAAATCCCATAAATCATTAGCAATATAGGTTGCAGAAGCAGCTAAAGAAAAAGCGAAAAAAGCAAGTGTGATAGCCCAAAGTTTATCAATTTCTTGGAATGAAAAAGCAGTCAATAAAGGAACAAATAATAATAAATTTTTAAACCATTGATGCACTCTTAAAGCACGCAACCACACTTTAAATCCAATATTTTCAAAAGGAATTTCCAATTCCACGGGTGTACTTTTTTGTACTTCACGACTGACATTCATTGATGTGTTGACTAAAATTGCAGCTTGTGCAGAATTCCAAATTGGTAAATCTGCTTTACTATCACCAGCATAAACAAAATCCTTTCCGACGTTCTTTTGAATCGCTGTTAATTTTTCGTTACCTTTGAGATTGATATTTTCATCACTAGAAAGGACAACATCAAAGAAACCAAGATGATTTGCGACAGCATTTGCAATTTTTTTATTGGCAGCTGTTGCGAGAATGACTTTTCTGCCCTGTTGTTTTTCTACTTTTATATAATCAATTAAATCAATTCGATAAGGTAAAGATTCAATAGATAATGTTGATTGTTTAGCAACACATTCTTTGAAATTAGCACGACCTTTTATTAACCAAAATGGCAACTTAAATAAATCAAACGGATGATGTTTTCCAAGTTGAATTACAGATTCAACTAACGTATCTGTTTTTGTCAGTGTTCCGTCTAAATCGACGACAAGAGGCAGATTTTTGAATGTGTTCGTCATTTTTTTAGTATCAATTCATTTTCAAAAACGCATCAAACATCAACAATGCCCAAATTGCGGTACTGTAATCACGCAAACCACTTTCATTTTGTTGAACCATTTTGCGTAAAAAATCTTGGTTAAATAAACCCGATTGCATCATCGTTTCACCTAATAACGTTTCACGGACTTTACTTTTTAATTCATTTCTAAACCAAGAATTTAAAGGAATTGAAAAACCCATTTTAGGGCGATATAAAATGTCATTCGGTAAATAATTTTCTAGTGACTTTTTAAAAATGTATTTTCCTTCGCTTCCTTTCAATTTCATTTCAGGCGGCAAACCTGCAATCCATTCAACTAACTTGTGATCTAGCAACGGCACGCGGACTTCTAACGCATGAGCCATACTAGCGCGATCTACTTTTGTCAAAATATCGCCTGGTAAATACGTTTTTATATCTAAATACTGAATTAACGATAACGGGTTATCAGTCGGAGCATTGTTTGCATATTTTCTAAAAACATTAACAGCTTCATAGCCTTGTAAATCACGTTTGAATTGTTCGCTAAATAAATTATCGCGTAATTCATTTGAAAGCATCGAAACACTGTGAAAATAGCCCTCAATTGAATCACGCGAAATAGATTCAAAAGTTGATTTAGCGCGTAAAAATTTCGGGGCAAAATCTACTTTAGGATAAACTCGACCAAGCAAACCAAAAATAGGTTTTCTAATACTTGCTGGTAAAAATGAACGTGCTTGTTCTTCGTACATGTGAAAACGATGACGACGATACCCCGCCAAATTTTCATCACCGCCATCACCCGATAAAACTACCGTTACTTGTTTTTTCGCTAATTCGCAAACACGGTAAGTCGGTAACGCAGAACTATCTGCATACGGTTCGTCGTAAAGTTTTGCTAATTTATCAATCAAACTAAAATCTGTGGTGTCAACTTGTTCAACGCGATGCGCTGTGTGATAACGATTAGCAATTTTTGCAGCAAATTCAGATTCATTAAATTTTGGATCGCCAAACGAAATTGAACAAGTATTAACAGGCGTTTGCGACAAATCTGCCATCATCGCCACAATCGCACTTGAATCCACGCCACCTGATAAAAATGCACCTAATGGCACATCGGCAACCATGCGAATTTTAACGGCTTCGTGCAATCGCTCAATCAATTCGTCAGCCGTTTCTTTTTCGGTTTTAATGGGTCGAGTTGTGAAATCAACATCCCAGTATTGGCGTGGCTGATATGTTTTCGCTCCACGTTTGATTGTTAAACAATAACCTGATTCTAATTTAAAAACATTTTTGTAAATCGTTTTTGGATCTGGCACATAACCAAAACCAAAATACTCTTCAATTGCGGTCGGCTCTAATTCTTTCGATAAATCAGGATGTTCTTTCAGCGATTTTAATTCTGATCCAAAAATAAATTGTCCATTGGGTAATTCGGCGTAATAAAGTGGTTTTACGCCTAATCTGTCACGCGCTAAAAATAACGTTTGTTTTTCTCTATCCCAAATTGCAAACGCAAACATGCCGCGTAATCGCTCGACACACGCTTCGCCCCACGCTTGCCAGCCGTATAAAATCACTTCAGTGTCGCAATGGGTATCGAAAACATAACCGAGAGTTTCTAATTCTTTTCGTAATTCAGGGAAATTATAAATTTCGCCATTAAATGTCAAAATGGCATTTTTATCTCGGCTAATCATCGGTTGTTGACCGCTGCTTAAATCAATAATTGATAAGCGACGATGTCCAAAACCTAAACCTGCTTCAATATACAAACCGCCTTCATCTGGACCTCGATGAAATTGGGTTTCATTCATGCGCGATAATAAATCTCGGTTAATTTCGCGTTTTTCCCTGATGTCGAAAATGCCTACAATGCCGCACATAATTTTTATTCCCGATTTAGTAAAACTGAAAGCTGATTGACGTTTTGTTCCCAACTAAATTTTTCTTTCACAAAATCCCGATTCGCGTTTGAAACAACAACGAAATTGTTTTCCAATAACTCGCTGACTTTATTTGCCATTATGTTTGCATCATCGACAATTGAAATCGCTAATTTTTCATTGCAAGGAATTCCCTCAAATGCCGATGACGTTGCAACAACGTATTTTCCCATTGCCATTGCTTCTAAAACTTTGTTTTGAATTCCGCGAGCAATGCGTAATGGCGCGATGACTAATTTTGCAAAACTCAAATAAGGTCTAACATCATCTACAAATCCTGTGACAATCACATTTTCATTTGCCAATGAAAGAACGTCTTTTGTAGGTTTAGAACCTACAATATAAAACGTTGTTTTCGGATTTTTTTGTAAAATTTGAGGAAAAACGTTATTTGCAAACCATATTACCGCATCAACATTTGCCCAATAATCCATTGCACCTGTAAAAACAATGGCATTTTCATCGTGAAAAAGTGAATCAAATTTCAAATCAGGCGAAAAATAATCTACATCAACGCCATTGTTAATGTATCCAATTTTTTCCGTTAGTGAGGGGGTTAATGCTTTAAATAAAGCGGCTTCTTGTTCTGAAACAAATAGACTTTTTTTAGCAATTTCAGCTATTTTTTGTTCATAAGCTAAAAGGTATTTTGATTCACGTTGATAAATCCAACGTGCAATACCTTGTTTTTTTTCAGCGTATTGCAGCCATTTATCTGAATCAACATCAACAAAATCAACCACAATTTCAACGTCATTTCGGTTTTCAATAAATTGCGCCATGACAGAGGAAAATATCAATACTTTTTTAATCGAATGCGTTTTTATGGTGTCATTTACCCAATTTTGCATTTTCTGGTTTTTGTAATAAGGCAAACTTAACGCGTCACCCGTCAAAAAACCTTGCACGCTTTTTACTTTTGATTGAAATGGTTTTAGTTCTTCATAATGCGTTTCAGCACACAACGCATCAACTTTTTCGGTATATTTCCAATCATTAGTATCATCAACAAACGTTCCTAAATAAACATTATATTTTGAGATTAAATGCTTTAAAAAATGGTATGACCGAATTTTATCGCCTTTGTTTGGTGGATATGGAATGCGATGCACTAGAAAAAGTAAATTTTCCATTACATTTACCCCAAATCTTTTGATAAGAAAGGTCCAATAAATTGACTTATTGGCAATGGTAAACGTTTCCATGCCGCAATAAATAACTGATATTTAGGATTCAGCGGGTTGATGTCAGGCATTGTTTTTGATTTGACCAAATGAAATTCGTAAAACAACGGTTCAGGAATAAATCCCCAATTTTTTTTGAAACTATAAGAACCTGTGCCGATTTTACTTCTACCATAATCAAAAATCTTGATGCCTTTTTCGGTTGCACGACGCATAACTTCCCAATACATGAAATCATTGCCTTTCACGTTTCGGGCAAATTCTGTTCCACCACCGTAATAAGGTAAAACCTCATCTTTGAAATAAAAATTCATTACACTAGCAACCAATTGACCGTTTAAATCCACCGTCAAAATTTCGCATTGTTCACCAAAAACCTCTTTGAGAATTTGAAAGTATTTTTTTGAAAAAACGGGCGTTCCTAAATTACGAACGCTTTCAGAATAAGCTAAATGCAATCTATCCACATTTTCGTCAATCGAACTCGTTAAACCTGCTTCAATGCCTTTACGAATAACAGCACGTTGTTTTCGTGGAATGGCGAGCATATTTTTTTCTACATCCGAATCTAATTCTTTTCGGAATGTGACGTAAAGTTCTTTATAAGGTCTTTCAGGATTTTTTTGAACACGATTTCGCATTTCTAACGCATCAACGCCTAATTTTTCAGCTAATTGACACGCTTCTTTATCAAGCAATAAAGCGGTTTGTTCATCATTTGCAACAACGCCGCCATAAACACAAAAAGCACTTGAAACTAATGAATTTCCAAATAACAAACTATTCACATGAACTAAAGGCAAAACGCCTGTAATTTCACCATTTTCTTCGGCATATAAAAAATAAGTTTTATGTCCAAATGCGCTTTCAATCACAGTTTGCCAACCCGATTGATGAAAAAATGTTGCTTCTGAATTAGCTTGAACGTAATTGTCCCAACGCGCGTAATTTGTTTTATCTAATGTTTTAATCATGATTTTTTTACCTGATTCAAAAATACATTTTCCATTGTATCCCACTCAAAATCACTTAAAAGTTGTTCGAGTCGATGTTCCATGCGATTTAAATTTAAATAATGGCGAAAGCGAGTTTTCAAACCTAAGCCTTTTTGTCGTGGTTGTTCGGGATCAATTTCCCATGGATGAAAATAAAAAAGTCCCGCTTGATTTTCTTGATTGTTAACACGATTGAATGCCCATTTTGAAAATGCGTAAGGATAAAATCTGAAAAATCCACCTCCACCACACGGGATGTTTTTGTTTCCAAAACGAAGTGTTGTAATTGGAATTTCTTTGAAATTATTGCCTTTTATGGGTTCATACATAAATCTAGGTGCATCAGGTATGCCATACAAATCATGTTTTACAGGGTAAATGCTTGAGCTGTATTTAAAACCTTCTTCTTGTAAAATATCCAACGCCCACAAATTTTCTTTGCAAATTGAATAACTTGCTGCGCGATAACCTTTAACTTCACAGCCACCTAATTCTTCGAGAATTTGTTTTGTTTTTACAATATCCACTCGAAATTGTTCAGGCGTTTGTTGTGTAACGCGAATATGTTCGTAACCATGACAAGCGAGTTCATGTCCATCTGCAACAATACGTCTAATCAAATTTGGGTATCTTTCAGCCACCCAGCCCAAAGTGAAAAATGTCGCTTTTACACCATTTTTTTCAAAAATATCAAGAACGTGATGCGTGTTTCTATCGACTCTGTGTGGCAATGTATCCCATTGATTTTTGGAAATATGCGATTCAAATGCGGATACTTGAAAATAATCTTCCACATCGACCGTCATTGCATTTTTTAATTTCGACATTATTTTTCACCCTTAATTTCCAATTTCGCGACACATCATATTTTCTTTCTGGTCGATTCTAATAATCATTTTCGTATTTTTGCGTTGGGTAATGCAAGAAACCAAAACATTTTGTCGACAATTTCTTCAAAAATACTAAAATCCTGAAATTTGACTTTCAAATTCCTGAATTTTTTCGGCAGGTAATTTGACAGTAATTTGAATTTGAGCAGCAAAATCTTGTTTGATAATTTGCCCATCCACTTTTTTGAGCAGATATTCAAAATGTTGAAATTTGTCATAATCGATTGTGAAATGTAACTCCATCATTTCAACAAACATTTGCAATTCCACACCATCAATTACTTGTCTTGCTGTGTTACCGTAGGCACGAGTTAAACCACCCGCACCCAATTTTATGCCGCCAAAATAACGAATCACAACTACAAGCGCATTAATGATATTTTTACCTTCAAGATGTTGAAAAATAGGTTTTCCTGCCGTTCCAGAAGGTTCACCAGCATCATGAAAACGATAAATAATGCCGTTTTCTGTTTTTAAACGGTAAGCAAAAACAATGTGATTCGCGTGTGGATGTGCATCATGTTGTAATTTCAATTCGTGCAAAACGGTTTGCTCATTTTCACATGGCACAATGATGCCAATAAAACGTGATTTTTTGATAATTTCTTCAAAAATATACGGTTGTGAAATAGAAAACATTATTGATTCAAATTCAAGAAATCAAACTAGCGAGTTGATAAATGGGTGGCAAAATCAACATTTGTGCGAGTTGAATCCCTAAAATTGCCACAATTACTGATAAATCTAAACCACCTAAATTTGGCAACATTCCACGACAAACGCTTAATGTCGGCTCAGTTAAACTGTAAAGTAAGCGTGAAAAATCATTATAAGTGCCTTGTTGAAACCAACTTAACAATGCACGCGCAAAAATAGCATAAAACATCACATTTAAAAGCAAAGAAATCAATTGTGCAAAAGCCGTTAAAATTACCCCCCCGACGCTAATTGCGCCGCCTTGCAAAACTTCAATGCCGCCTGTTGCTAAAATCTGCAACGCCATTATTAAAACTAATGACGCGGTATCAATGTTGCCGATAGAGGGAATGAAACGCCGTAAAATTTTCAAAATCGGATGGGTGATAGTAATAAGAAATTTTGAAATTGGATTGCGAAAATCTGCCCGAACCCATTGCAACAAAAA
Organism: uncultured Pseudomonadota bacterium; assembly: GCA_903904275.1. Lineage (GTDB taxonomy): Bacteria > Pseudomonadota > Gammaproteobacteria > Methylococcales > Methylomonadaceae > UBA10906. The sequence continues at coordinate 9,263 of CAIVBX010000180.1, read as the reverse complement.
GCGCAGCATCACTGCACCAATGTATAACGAAAAAACCGTATCTAAAATTAAAATGATTGGGTTTGTAAAATAATTCATGCCCATTTTTAATTTCCTTTTGATAATTCGACAGAGCGGTCACGCGCTGCGTTTAAGGCTTTTGAAACTAATTCGATAAAACCGCCTGCTTGAAATGTTTCAATGGCTTTTTGTGTTGTGCCATTTGGTGAAGTAACACGTTGCCGTAATTTTTCAGGTGATTCTTCTGATTCAAGCGCAATTTTTGCTGCACCTAACGCCGTTTGTTGAACTAATAATTGTGCTGTTTGTGCATTCAAACCTAATTCTAACGCCGCTTTTTCCATCGCTTCCATAAGTAAAAAATAATACGCAGGACCACTTCCTGAAACGGCTGTTACCGCATCTAATTCAGCTTCTGTTTCAACCCAAAGAGCAATTCCAACAGAGCGCAAAATGTTTTCAGCTAAATCGCTTTGTTCTTCGCTAACATTTGAATTTGCATGTAACCCCGTTGCACCTGTTAAAACTAATGCGGGAGTATTTGGCATACAACGCACAATTGCAGTTTTTTCGCCCAGCCACGCGCTTAAACTTGCTTGTGAAATTCCCGCCGCGATTGAAACAACGAGTAATTTTTTGGCTTGAATGTCACCAGAAAGCGATTCAGCAACTGCTTTCATCGCTTGTGGTTTTACAGCTAAAACGACGACATCAACGGCATTAACTACATTTGAATTATCCAGTGATGTATTGACATTAAGTTGTTCAGCTAAATGCGAAAGTGTATCAGCGTCTGTATCAGAAACCCATAATTGTTCAGCTGAATGACCGCTTGCAATCAAACCTTTTAGCAAGCTACTTGCCATATTACCGCCACCGATAAAGCCAATTTTTTGTGTATTCATGAATTTTTCCCTGTTTGAATCAATAAAATTTGTAAATCTGCGACATTTGTCCCCGTCGCACCTGTTAAAAGTAAATCATTTGAACTTTTTAACGCCGCGTAAGAATCGTTATTTTCAAGTAAGTCGGTTGGGTTGATATTTGCCTTTTTCATACGTTGTAATGAGTCATTATCAACAATGCCACCTGCGGCAGGACTTACGCCGTCAATACCATCTGTTCCACCACTTAAAAATACCCAATCCGCTTTTAAATTGTATTTTTCTGCGGCAATAGCAAAAGCTAAAGCCATTTCCTGATTGCGCCCGCCTTTTCCGTTTCCGCGCAATGTTACAGTTGTTTCACCGCCTGTAATGAAGGCAATTTTTTGATTTTCAAAGGAATTATTTTTAATGTTTAAAACCAATGTTTCAGCAACATGACGCGCTTCACCGCACAACGGATAATCATAACGAATCACATCATAATTTAGTGACTTTGCCATGACAATTGCTGCTTCAACGCTGATTGAATTACTGCCAATTAGTCTATTTTCGACATTTTCGATTGATTTTGGTGTTTCAGAAATCGCTTTTTCTAAATAAATCTGCACGGATTTCGGTACAGATTCCCAAATTTTTTTCGTTTTTAGAATAGTAACCGCATCGGCAAAAGTGGATTCATCTGCAACCGTTGTGCCGCTAGCAATCACGCTTAAATCATCATCCAAAACATCAGACAAAATCAATGCGTAACCCGTTGCAGGTGAAATCAATTTCGCTAAATTTCCACCTTTTAACTGTGATAAATGTTTGCGAATACAATTGATTTCATGAATTGTTGCGCCACTCGACAGCAATAAATTCGTCGTAGCAATTTTTTCCGATAACGTGACAGATTCAACAGGGTAGGGGATTAACGCAGAACCACCGCCGCTAATTAACAGCAAAACTAATTCATCGGCTTTAGCATTTTTCGCAATTTCAAAAATTCGTTTTGCGGCTTCAAAACCCGCTAAATCAGGTAATGGATGCGATGCGCCAAGCACTTCAACATTTTTCACCTCAACCACATTTTCATAATTCGTGACAGCAAGTGTTTTACCTAGCAAATTTAAAGGGATTAGCTCTTGAGCCGCATTTGCCATTGCACAAGCGGCTTTTCCAAAAGCGATAATGTGAATTTTGGTGAAATTGTCATTTAAAACGAAATATTTCTTCACAGCATCATAAGGATTAGCTGCCGCAATACCAGCTCGGAAAATTTGAATAGCATGTTGACGTGTCGTATTTTTCATGTTGTTAAGCATAGTCGATTTTTTATGACGAAAATAGCATCAAATACGTTGTCCAAATAACGCTGTTCCAATTCTAACTAACGTTGAACCTTCTGCAATAGCGGCTTCCAAATCATCTGACATGCCAAATGAAAAAGTGTCTAATTGTCCATTTTTCAAGTTTTTCACATATTCAACTAATTTTTGATATGGTTCGCGTTGTGCAACAAAATCGGTTTGCGGTGCAGGAATTGCCATCACGCCGCGTAATTTCAAATTAGGCAATGTTGAAATTTGCGTGATTAAATTTGCTAATTCTTCTAATTTCACACCAGATTTACTCGTTTCATCGCTGATGTTAACTTGTATGCAAACGTTTAACGCTGCTAAAAAATCAGGACGTTGTGCATTTAAGCGTTCTGCAATTTTGAAGTTTTCGACACAATGCACCCAATCAAAATGAGCAGCTAACACTTTCGTTTTATTTGATTGAATTGCTCCGATGAAATGCCACGTTATATCAAATGCGCTTAATTCAACTTGTTTATTTAAGGCTTCTTGCACATAGTTTTCCCCAAAATGGCGTTGTCCTGCGTGATAAGCACTGACAATGGCGGTTGTTGGTTTTGTTTTACTCACCGCGATTAACTGCACCGCATTTTCAGCTCGATGATAAATTTTTTTAGCATGATGAATTTGTGCATGAATTTTTTTAAGATTGTTAGCGATTGTAGGCATAATAGAAACAGTAAAAGGAAAATGAATTTTTAATTTTACCTATTTCAACCACTTTCATTTTTAAAAAATTTATGGATATTGCAGAATTACTTACTTTTTCTTATAAAAACAACGCTTCAGATTTACATTTATCCGCAGGTTTGCCACCAATGATTCGTGTTGATGGCGATATGCGACGAATTAACGTGCCGCCTTTAAATCATAAAGAAGTTCATAGTTTGATTTATGACATCATGAGCGATAAACAACGCCGTGATTATGAAGAATTTTTAGAAACCGATTTTTCATTTGCTTTGCCAAATGTGGCGCGTTTTCGGGTTAATGCGTTTAATCAATCGCGTGGCGCGGCTGCTGTTTTTCGGACAATTCCATCCACTGTTTTAAGTTTAGAAGAACTTAAAGCTCCGCTTTTTTTCCAAGAATTATGTAAAAAGCCACGCGGGTTAATTTTAGTTACAGGTCCAACAGGTTCGGGTAAATCAACGACATTAGCTGCAATGGTGAATCACATAAACAGCAATGATTATGCTCACATTTTAACCGTCGAAGATCCGATTGAATTTTTACATGAAAGCAAACGGTGTTTAATCAATCAGCGTGAAGTTCACCGTGACACATTAGGATTTAACGAAGCATTACGTTCAGCATTGCGTGAAGATCCAGATATTATTTTGGTGGGTGAACTGCGTGATTTAGAAACGATTCGATTAGCGTTAACCGCTGCCGAAACAGGGCATTTAGTTTTTGGTACGTTGCACACAACATCCGCTGCAAAAACAATTGACCGTATTATTGACGTTTTCCCCGCCACTGAAAAAGACATGATTCGTTCGATGTTATCAGAATCTTTACAAGCGGTTATTTCACAAACGCTTTTGAAAAAAATTGGTGGCGGACGTGTTGCCGCACATGAAATTATGGTTGGAACACCCGCAATTAAAAATTTAATTCGAGAAGCAAAAGTCGCGCAAATGTATTCGGCAATTCAAACGGGACGAAATGATGGAATGCAAACACTTGACCAAAATTTAAAAGAATTGGTTGATAAAGGATTGATTGAACGCAAGCAAGCGGCGTTAAAAGCTGTTAATAAAGAAATGTTCCATTAAAAAACTACCGTTTCACAGAAACAAAATTGAGGCAAAAGGACAAAATATGCTACTTGCGGAAGCTCAAAATTTTCACGGCATTATTAGTCGTTCGCCAACAATGCGAGATGTTTTTACTATTATTCAAAATGCCGCTCAAACGGAAGCAACAGTTTTGGTTCGTGGTGAAAGTGGCGCAGGCAAGGAACTGGTAGCGCGAGCGATTCATGATTTAAGTAGCCGAAAAAATGCGCCTTTTTTGGCGGTAAATTGCGCGGCATTGTCTGCAAATTTGCTTGAAAGTGAATTATTTGGTCACGTTCGCGGTGCGTTTACAGGCGCAATAAAAGACCATCATGGTTTATTTCAACGCGCTCATGGAGGCACATTATTTTTAGACGAAATTGCAGAATTGCCGCTTGAATTGCAAGCTAAATTATTGCGTGTGATTCAAGAACGAAATTTTGTGCCTGTTGGCGGTGTGCTTTCAATGCCTGTTAATGTGCGTTTAGTTGCAGCGACACATCGAGCATTGCGTGAAGAAGTAAAAAATGGACGATTTCGAGAAGATTTGATGTATCGCTTGCGAGTTGTACCAATTTATTTGCCACCACTGCGTGAACGTCGTGAAGATATTAGTCTGTTAATTTGGCATTTTATTGAAAAACACAATACCGAAAATCGCCGAAAAATTGATGAGATTGAACCTGAAGCAATGCGTTTATTGTTGGATTATTCATGGCGGGGCAACATTCGAGAACTGCAAAATGTGGTGGAATATGCTTTTGCTGTAGGACGTGGAATGGTTTTGAAATCGGCAGAATTGCCGCCTGAATTTCATGAAACACCGTCATTCCAAAATTTAAATAGAAATGCACCACTCAAAGATGAAAAAAGCGCGATTGAACGCGCTTTAAACGAAACAAAAAATGTGAACGCGGCAGCACAAAGTTTAGGTATGAGCCGCGCCACGTTTTGGCGAAAACGCAAACAATACGCGCTTTAAAATTCTTCCCAGTCATCGCCTATTGAAAAAGTGCTAACAGGTTGCGTTGAACTCGGTGCTGGAATAGCGCGAGATTTAGATGGAAGTGTTGGTGATACCGTATTTTTCACCGATTTCACATTACTTTTTTGTCCTGTTGCATTTATTTTGAAATGCCCAAGTTCTTTCGCTAAGTTTTGTGTTTGTGTTTCAAGCGATTCTGCCGTTGCGGCAACTTGTTCGACTAATGCCGCATTTTGTTGAGTGACATCGTCCATAGAGCTAATTGCTTGCCCAACTTGTCTAATTCCTGCATTTTGTTGTTCGGATTCACTCGCAATTTCACCGATAATCGCTGTTACACCTTCGATAGCTTCAACAATATCTTGCATGGTTTTACCAGCTTCTTCGACTTGCTTACTTCCCCCCGAAACACGTTCAACTGAATCGCCAATTAAGCGTTTAATTTCACCTGCTGCATTAGCCGCTCGTTGCGCTAAATTACGAACTTCTGTTGCAACTACAGCAAATCCTTTTCCTTGCTCGCCAGCGCGAGCCGCTTCAACCGCCGCATTCAACGCCAAAATGTTGGTTTGAAAAGCAATGTCATCAATCACCGAAATAATATCCACAATTCGTAATGATGATTGATTGATATTTTCCATCGTATTAACTACTTCTTGAACAACTAAAACGCCTTTATTCGCAATGTTCGTCGCGCCAACGGCTAAATCATTTGCTTGTTTTGCATTTTCACTATTATGTGCAACCGTTGAGGTTAATTCCTGCATACTCGTAGCGGTTTCTTCCAAACTTGCCGCTTGTTGCTCTGTGCGTTGTGATAAATCATTATTGCCTGCTGCAATTTCTGTTGATGCCGATGCAATGACTTCAGTCGTTTCTTTAATTTCCGCCATTAAATTTTTTAAATTCTCAGTCGTGTTATTCATGCCGACTTTAACTTTATCAAAAACACCAACATAACTTTTTGTAATTTCTTGCGTTAAATCGCCTTCTTCCAATCCATTTACAACACGTTCAATATCATTAAACGCATCTTCAATCACATTTGATAAACGGTTTAATGATTCCGCAATGGTTTTGGTGTAACCCGCTTTGTCATTGATAGACATTTTGTAGCTGAATTCACCTTTATTTGCTCCCGCATCAACCATGCCTTGAATTTCATTAACAATTTTTGTCAACGCATCGACTGTTCCATTTACACCTTTTGCGGTTAAACCAAATAACCCTTTGTAATCTTGTGTAATTTTTTGCGACAAATCACCTTTTGATAGCGCGTCAGAAACACGAATAACATCATGTAATCCCGTGTTAATTAAATTTGAAAGCGTATTTAATTCTTGAGAAATATCGATAGAAAAACCACTTTTTCCAGCTAAACTGATTTTTGTGTCATATTTGCCTTTTACGGCATCTGAAACAAGATGCTTCACTTCTTCAGCTAGCGTGTTCAAATTGCTTTGCATTATTTGCATCGCTTTGAGCAACACCGTAATTTCATCGTTACCTTCAATGACAATCGTCGAATTTAAATTCCCATTTGCAATTTCTGTTGCAACATTTTGTGCATTGTTCATGGAATTTGTTAAATTACGAATGATGGCTAAACCCAGAAAAATTGCGGTACTTAAACCAAAAAACAAAAGTACAAGTGATGAAATTAAAACTATTTCGAAATTAACTTGAGAGCTTTCATATTCTTGTTTTACGACATCTAATTGTAATTCTATCAATGATGAAAATAATGCACTGATTGGATCAATTGCGGGATACAACTCGTTAATAGTGAATTGTTCAATTTCAAGATGATTTTTCGCATTCAAAATGCCTTTCAGTTTTTCAATTTTGAGTTGTGATTCTGATAATTGTGGTTTGATTTTTTCGACTAATTCCAGTTCTTTTTCAACTAATGTAGATGACAAATAACCTTTCCATTTTTTATCAATCATTTGTACAGCATCATCTACATTTTTTACAGCTTCTTCCCATGTAATGTTGCCATTACGCACTTTGTGTGAGGTATCAACGATATTTACTGCATACATATCAGCGATAACTTTCAAATCTCTCAACGGAATTGCGCGGTCAATATAAACGGTTTTTAATTTTGAATTACTGTAATTAACGCCAAATAAACCGATTGATGTTAATAAAACAGCAACAACGGACATTGAGCTAAGTATCAATAGAAGTCGAGAGCGAATAGAAAGATTTTTAAACATGGTGATTTTCCCAAGATATGGATAACGGCTTTATTTTGACTATATCGACAGAAATTTAATTTTTGTAAATTTCAATTTATTCGTAGCGTGCTTTATCACACGCTACGACAACATAAATCAAACCGCTATTCTTTGTGGAACCACATTTGGTAAATGCTCAATAAAATTTGCATTCCCATCGAAATTCCCATTAACGCGCCACTGAAAATAACAACGTAAGCAAATTCAGGAATGGTTTTTGTGATGAACCATGACAACACATCGAGCAACATCGCGGCAAAAGGTACAACCATCGCCACACGTTTTACATAAACGTTAATGTCACACAGTAAAAAGATTTTACCGATAAAAAACAGAATAAACGCAATCCCAAATAAATGAATGTGTGATACACGAACTAACGTTGGAATCGTCGCACCACCTGGTTTGGCGACTTCTGAAACGCCTTCATAAGTGGTTAAATTTGGTAATGAAGGATTGATAGCTGGCGTGTGACACATGATGCAATCACGATTTAAAATCGGTGCAATCGTTGCTTCATAATCTGATTCACTTGCACCACTATGAATCCAACGCAAAATCACATCTTGGTCACTTTTGATTTTCAAATTTGGAGCCATGATGCCTTTTACTGCTGTTCCTAAACGGGTTTGGTTAGTCGAGCCGTAATAACTAATCACCACGTCTTCAACTGAAAGTCCTGCTTTGCCGTCGAAACCTTGATGTGTGTAATACATATTTGCTAACGCGGCTAAATAACCTAAACCAATTGTTAGCAAAAAAACGGTGTTTAAAATCCGTTCACTAATTGAAATATCTTTGAAACGGGTAAAACGTCTGTCAGCCATAAAAATAAACTCCTAAAAAATAAAGGCGTTCAAAATTCACTTTGAACGCCTTTGAGAAATCAACAAATTGTAAAATTAGAATGCCAACATTCCGTTGATCATAAATGTATTGTTTGCGGTACTTTGTTCTCTTGCACCATTAAGTTGCGAATAGCCAATATATTGCAAACTGGTTCGTAAATTTAACCACGGTGCCATGTAAGAAGCACTTTTGCCAAATGGTACATAAACTAATTCAGCTGTATAAAATTCGCTGTTTGGGCGATTGCCAATATAACCATCAGAATAAGCAACTGCGTCATTTGAACCACGAAGGTTGTTGTAGCCAAATGTGATGCCATAAGTTTGGTCAAAGGTGTAAGACGTGTTGAATTTAAAGGTATTTAAATACGTTTTACCGTTTATTCCGCTACCCGCGTGCGTATATGACAGTTTTTGATCTTCATAAATGTAAGTCGTTTTAGCTTCCCAAATATGTTTTGGATTTGCCATGTATTGATATGTCGCATCAAAAGCAATATCTGTAAAACGGTCAGTTGCGCCAACGCTGTGGTCACGACCTGGGAAAATATCTGCTGTCATGCCGTAATGACCTACTGCAAAATAATGCCCTTTCAAATCTTTTTGTAACGCTACACGCCAATAAGGTGCTGCCCCATCAATTTCTAATCTGTCTGGAGTGCGAATACCAATGCCACGTTGAACACCATTTGCTAATGTTGCATAACCACCCGCTTCCAAATAAACCGTATTATCAATCATGGTGTAAGCGGTCGCGCCTCCAACTTGTGCTGCTAATGCACCATCAATTATCGATGCTGCACCTGCTCCAGGCTGTAATGCGCTTCCACTGTAAGGAAAACCCCATGCTGTGGTATTCCATAAATCTTGAACGGTTGGCGTATTATTGACAGAAATTCCGTAGGTGACAGGCGTATCCATGATGTCCATGTTGTCCGCAAAACGAATGTCAGTATTATCCATTGCGACAGATTTTGAAACGCCATCATAAGCAACTTGAGCAAATGCGCCGACGTTGCCATAAATTTTACCTGCGTAAAACGCATCGACACTGTCGAAAGTGAAGTTGTTATTTTTGTTATAGCCTGATGCAGGATAACCGCTAGGGTCTTGATCTCTATTTGTATTTGTAAATGAACCAGAAATCACTGCGCTGACCGCAGGAATGTTAGACGATTT
>CAIVBX010000179.1 GCA_903904275.1 uncultured Pseudomonadota bacterium | reverse complement strand
TGCCGTGATTTTTAATTTATTTGTACCTCACACGCCTGTGACCTATTCACGTTCAACATTTTTACTAATCGTTTCGGGAATTTTAGTTGGTTATGGCACACGTTTAGGAAATGGCTGCACAAGCGGTCACGCTGTTTGTGGTATGGCAAGACTTTCAATTCGTTCCATTGCCGCCACAATAACATTTATGAGTGTCGCCATTTTGACCGTTTTTATTACGCGCCATATTTTAGGAATCATGTCATGACAAAAAATACAGCCGCGTTGTTTTGCGGCATTTTATTTGGTTTAGGTTTAACCATTTCACAAATGAGCAACCCAGACAAAGTGTTGGCTTTTTTGGATATTTCAGGACATTGGGATGCAAGTTTAGCTTTTGTTATGGCGGGTGCATTGATGACACTCAGTGCGTTACAACATTTTATTTTTAAACGTGAAAAACCTATTTTTGATTCGCAATTCCATGTACCTAATAAAAATAATGGAATTGATAAGCAGTTAATTTTAGGTGCAATTATTTTCGGTTTTGGATGGGGGTTAATTGGTTTTTGTCCTGGTGCTGTTTTGGCAGCTTTAGGAGATGGCAAAATTGAACCATTTTTATTTACCCTTGCTTTAGGCGTAGGTATGATGCTGTTCAGTTGGTTACAAAATAATAAATAATACAATTCAAACTAGCCTAGAGAGTGTGACAAAATGCAAAAATACTTCCTACACGTTTTCGTGATTCTTGCGCTAAGTTTCGCAAGTTTTTTCATTTTTGAGCGCATCAATGCAGAGCCGCCCATCGATAATTCATTAGCGTATTCAGATTTCATCGAGCGCGTCAAAAACAAACAAGTTGATAAAGTCGAAATTTCAGGACAAGCCATTAAATTGCGTGCGTCTGATGGTGAAACTTATGAAACATTTAATCCGGGTGATGGTCATTTAATTGATGATTTGTTGGAAGCAGACGTACAAATTCGGACGAAAGTTCCGCAAAAACAATCTATGTTTATGCAAATTTTTATTGCTTGGTTTCCTATGCTTTTGATGATTGCTGTTTGGGTCATTTATATGCGTCGTAATCAAGGTTATGGTGGCAATGGTTTTGGTAAAAGCAAAGCTCGAATGTTGGAAGAGGATAAATTATCGATTAAATTCGCTGACGTAGCTGGCTGTGAAGAAGCGAAAGAAGACGTTGAAGAATTAGTTGACTTTCTGAAAGCTCCCCAAAAATTTCAACAATTGGGCGGACAAATTCCACGCGGTATTTTGATGGTTGGGCCTCCTGGAACAGGTAAAACCTTAATTGCGAAAGCGATTGCAGGCGAAGCGGGAGTGAAATTTTTCAGTATTTCAGGTTCTGATTTCGTTGAAATGTATGTTGGGGTTGGTGCGTCACGAGTTCGTGATATGTTCGCACAAGCAAAAGAACATTCACCTTGTATTATTTTCATTGACGAAATCGATGCTGTTGGTCGTCAACGTGGCGGTGCTGGCATGGGTGGCGGTAACGACGAACGTGAACAAACCTTAAACCAACTATTAGTTGAAATGGATGGTTTCAATGGTAACGAAGGTGTGATTGTCATTGCGGCAACCAATCGTGCGGACGTTTTGGATAAAGCCTTATTGCGCCCTGGTCGTTTTGATAGACAAGTTAATGTCGGTTTGCCAGATGTGCGTGGACGTGAACAAATTTTGCAAGTTCATATCAAAAAAGTGCCAGCTGCTGCCGATGTGGTTTTATACGATTTGGCACGCGGAACACCTGGTTTTTCAGGCGCAGAATTAGCTAATATCGTTAATGAAGCAGCGTTACTTGCTGCACGGTCAAACAAAAAAGAAGTTAGTATGAGTGACCTTGAAAAAGCAAAAGACAAAATTTTGATGGGCGCAGAAAAACGCACGATGGTGATGTCAGAAGAAGATAAATTGCTCACGGCTTACCATGAAGCGGGACATTGTATTGTCGGTGAATTATCGCCTGAACACGATTCAGTTTATAAAGTCAGCATCATGCCACGCGGTCGCGCCTTAGGAATTACCATGTTTTTACCTGAACAAGATCAATACAGCGCAAGCAAACGTAAGTTGGAAAGCCAAATTGCCAGTTTATTCGGTGGACGAATTGCAGAATTGACGATTTACGGAGGCGACAGAGTAACAACTGGCGCATCAAATGATATTGAACGTGCTACCGAATTGGCGCGTAACATGGTGACACGGTGGGGTTTTTCGGCAAAATTAGGCACAATGGTTTATGGCGAAGAAGGTGGACAACCTTTCATGGGTTATGCCGCGAAAGGCAGCAAAACATCAGAACTCGTTGCACAACAAATTGACGAAGAAATTCGTGCTGTTATTGATGCAAATTACCAACGCGCTGAAAAAATTCTGCAAGACAACATCAGTATTTTGCACAACATGGCGAAAGCTCTCATGAAATGGGAAACGATTGATAAAACCCAAATTGACGCGCTTATGGCAGGCAAAGAACCATTGCCACATCCTGAATTTCCGCAACCTGATTTTGTGAAAATTGAAGAGGTTGAGGCGGCATAAAATGATTCTTTATCACAATCCAAATTGTTCAAAGTCAAAAAGTATATTAGCTCTTTTACAAGAAAAAGGGGTTAACGTTTCGATTATTGAGTATTTAAAAACACCTTTGAGCGTTGAAGAATTAGACATTGTTGCGCGAAAATTGGGTTTAGAACCGCGTCAATTTATGCGTCATGGCGAAGTGGAATATGAATTGGTTGCTAATGAAAATGTGACACGCGAAGAATTATTTGAAGCGATTGTGAAATATCCCAATTTGTTAGAACGTCCCATTGCTGTTACTGAAACGAAAGCAGTAATCGGTCGTCCACCTGAAAATGTGTTGGCGTTATTGTGAATCCGCGTTATTTTCATTGGTTTGCAGTTAGTGCATTTATAGGATTATTCGGTTTGCTGATGTTATGGCAAACCGTTTTATTTCCTTCAACACGCTTTCCTATTTCATTGAGTTTATTTTTAAGCGTCACACCTTTGTTGATTCCTTTGCGGCAATTTTTAAATGCGAATAAAAAAAGTTGTTCTTGGATGGCATATCTGAGTTTATTTTATTTTATTCATGGTGCAATCGAATGTTATGCAAACGCGGATGAACGTTGGTTGGCAGGTTTAGAAGTGTTTTTTAGTTTGTCGCTTTTTTTTGGTGCGGCATTTTATGTTCGCCCACCATTTCAAAACACGCAAAAATGACAGAGCAATATCCGCTGCATTTTGAATTCCGAGCAAATCAAACTTTTGATGATTTTTTTGCGGGTGCAAACCAAGCGATTATCGACGATTTAAAGCAGTGTGTCATGGGCGATGATGCTCAACAAATTTTTTTGTGGGCGAAGTCTGGGCAAGGTAAAAGTCATTTATTACAAGCCTGTTGCCATTACGCACAATCACATGAAAGACCTTCTTTTTATTTTGATTTAGCACGTTATCATCGACATACGCCATCCATTTTTCTGGGATTAGATGATTATGATGTTGTTTGTATTGATAATGTGGATTGGATTTTAGAAAAAGATAAATGGGAGCAAGCCTTTTCATATTTTATGCAACGGCATTACGAGCGCGGGAATCGACTCATTATTTCTTCTACAAATTTGCCTAATCACATGACGATTAAAACGTTAGATTTAAAAACACGTTTAAGTTGGGGCGCAATTATGCAGTTACGAACGCTAGTAGATACAAGTAGTGTGGATGCTTTAATTTTTAAAGCAGATTCGATGGGATTAGAAATTTCGCCACAAGTGGGACGATTTTTAACGATTCAACATTATGCTGAACTTGATAGTTTATGGGCAATGTTGGAGAAATTAGACCGTGCTTCGTTGTCTGCAAAACGAAAATTAACCATTCCATTTTTAAAACAACTTTTACTTAACGTTTAAAAAACACATCTCATTACAATCAATGAGATGTGCAATTTTTCAGAACTAATCAACAATAAACAAATTTGATGCACCAGTTTCAGCAGATGATGCACCTAAACGGAAATGACCAAACATTTCACGTCCCATACCCATGTGGTGATTTTTAGCCGTATTTGGCACAGGAATACGGGCATTAAATTCAGCATCATTCACTAAAACATTGATGTCACCTGTTTGTAAATTCAACGAAATGATGTCGCCGTTGTGGACTTTCGCAAGCGGACCGCCAACTTCACATTCTGGACATAAATGGATGACGGAAGGCACTTTGCCTGATGCACCTGACATTCTTCCATCTGTAATTAACGCCACTTTAAAGCCTTTATCTTGTAAAGCCCCCATAGGTGGTGTGAGTTTGTGTAACTCAGGCATGCCGTTTGCTCTAGGTCCTTGGAATCGAATCACCGCAATAAAATCTTTTTCCAATTCACCACGTCTAAATGCGGCAAGCAAATCCTCTTGATCGTCAAAAACGACAGCAGGAGCTTCAATGACTAATTGTTCAGAATCTAGCGCAGATAATTTCGATACACCACGTCCTAAATTCCCTTTCATAACGTGCAAACCACCACTTTCTGCAAAGGGTTTTGCTACTGTGCTAATAACACTCAAATCTAACGGTTCATCAAGAGAGTTGTCCCAAACTAATTTGTTATTACTCAACTTTGGTTCTTTGGTGTAACTAGCCATACCACGTTTATCTGCAACGGCAATCGTATCTTCGTGCATCAAACCATTATTCAATAATTGCGAAATAATAGCTCCCATGCCACCTGCAGCATGAAAGTGATTTACGTCTGCCGAACCATTTGGATAAACCTTCGCTAGCAATGGAATCACTTTTGACAAACGATCGAAATCATCCCAATTTAAGTTAATTCCAGACGCGCGAGCAATCGCGATTAAGTGCATGGTGTGATTGGTTGACCCGCCCGTTGCTAATAAACCGATAACCGCGTTGACAATCGCTTTTTCATTTACAACATAAGCAAGCGGACGGTAATCATCGCCCAAATCAGTAAATTTCAAAATTTGACGCGCTGCTTCTTTGGTTAATTCATCGCGTAATGGTGTGTAAGGATTCACAAATGAACTGCCTGGTAAATGTAACCCCAGCATTTCCATCATCATTTGATTCGTATTTGCTGTGCCGTAAAATGTACATGTTCCCGCACTATGATATGAAGCCGATTCCGCTGCCAATAATTCTTCACGACCAATTTGACCTAACGCATATTTTTGACGTGCTTCGGATTTTTCTTTGTTTGTAATACCGCTAGGCATTGGACCAGCAGGAACAAAAATCGCTGGTAAATGTCCAAAACTTAATGCACCAATCAACAAACCAGGAACAATTTTGTCGCAAACACCTAAATAAAGACCACCGTCAAACATGTTGTGACTCATGCCGATTGCGGTTGTCATTGCAATTAAATCGCGGCTAAAAAGTGATAACTCCATGCCTGCTTGACCTTGCGTAATGCCATCACACATGGCGGGAACACCTGCCGCTACTTGTGCAACACCACCTGCTTCATGAATCGCAGTTTTGATTAAATCAGGATAATGTTTGTATGGTTGATGGGCTGACAACATATCGTTGTAAGACGTGATAATGGCGATATTCGGTTTGATTTCACCAGTTAAATCGCCTTTTTCTTCAGAATCACATGCGGCAAAACCATGCGCTAAATTCGCACACCCCATGCCGACACGTTGTGGTTTTTTCTTCGAATAAGTATCGACATGTTTTAAATAAGCGGAGCGTGTAACATGACTACGTTCGATAATTTCACTAGTAACACTTTGAATAATGGGATTCATAGATTCCTTTTTGTTTATAGTTATGGGATGCAGCGATTATATTACAAAGTTAGCCCGTGCCTAAAACTATAAACTTAGGTAAAATCCGCGCCTTCAATCCTTAATTACAAGTTTATTACCCATGAAAATAGTTATTTTGGGAGCGGGGGTCACGGGAGCTTCCGTGGCAGAAGCGTTAGCAAGCGAAGAAAATGATATTGTTGTCGTGGATTTTCGCACTGATTTACTCGAAGCGTTGAAAGAACGTTTTGATATTGCAACGGTGACAGGTAATGCGGCGCATCCTAGTGTTTTAGAACAAGCGGGGATAAGTAATACGGATATGGTGATTGCTGTCACAGACCGCGATGAAACTAATATGCTTGCGTGTTTAATTATTAACGCACTTTATTCAAAACCCAAAACGATTGCTCGTGTCAGAGCAATTGACTATTTAAAACATCCGCGCCTTTTTGGTGATAAAGGCATTCCTGTTGACATCGTAATTAGTCCTGAACAAATTGTGATGAATGCCATTCGCAATTTAATTGAATTTCCTGGAGTGTTGCAAGTTTCAGAATTTGCAGGGGGATTAGTACGATTATTTTCAGTAAAGGTTGTTGCAAACGGTATTTTAACAGGCAAGAAAATTAAAACGATTAAAGAACGTTTAATTAGTCGAAAAACGCGAATTGTGGCTATTTTCAGAAATGGTGAACCTTTTTTTGTTAATGGCGAATCAACAATTGAAACAGGTGACGAAGTATTTTTTGTTGCACCACGAAAAGAAGTTCATAGCGTATTGGAAGAATTAGGGAAATTAGAAGCACCGATTAAACGCATTATCATTGCAGGTGGTGGACATGTTGGCAAACGATTAGCTCTCGCATTAGAAGAAAAACATCAAGTTAAAATCATTGAACGCGACCCTAAACGCGCTAAAAAAATTGCAAATGATTTAGACAAAACAGTGGTTCTATTGGGTGACTGTGCGGATGAAAAATTATTACAAGACGAATCCATAGCAGATACCGATTTATTTTGTGCAATTACCGATAATGATGGCGTGAACATTATTTCTGCGTCACTTGCAAAAAGTTTAGGGGCAAGAAAAACGATTTGCTTGCTTAATCACACGACATACACAAAATTGTTACCAGGTACCAGCATTGATGCAGTCGTTTTACCAAATCAAGAAACGCTCGGTAGTATTTTAAAACACGTTCGGAAGGGTGATGTCGCTGAAGTTTGTTCGCTTTGCGGAGGTACAGCAGAAGCGATTGAAGCGGTTGCTCATCATAATGGACATGATGATTCTGTCGTTGGCAAACGGGTCGATTCGGTCAAATTCCCTGATGGCATTGTGATGGGGGCGTTAATTCGTAACTATGAGGTGATAGCCATTCACCATGATACTGTTTTTAAAGAAGATGACCATGTCATTATGTTTGCAATGGACAAGAAATTGATTCCATATATCGAAAAATCATTTCAACCCATTAAAAACTAAGGCTGTCTAAATGAAATCATTTTTCACTATCACACACATACTTGGCGTTGTCGTTATGGGGTTTGGCGGCTTAATGACAACATGTTTAGGAATGGCTTTTTTTAGTGATGACGGCGCAACAACGGCTTTTTATGATGCCACCCGCATTGTATTGATTTTAGGTTTCTTGATGTTTTTTTTAACTAAAAATGCGTCTAAAAAAATATCACAACAAGCGGCTTTTTTATTGGTAACTTTATGTTGGGGAGTTGCTTCAACAGTTTGTACCTTGCCATTTATGTTGCAATTTCCTGATTTGAAATTTGTTGATGCGTATTTTGAAGTTATTTCTGCATTAAGTACGACAGGCGCGACTATTTTTAGTGGTTTAGACACAATGCCAATGTCAATAAATCTTTGGCGGCATGAATTAACATGGTTTGGCGGTATCGGCATTATTGTTTTTGCGGTTGCTGTTTTGCCAATTCTTGGTGTTGGTGGAATGCAGTTATTTAAATCTGAATCACCAGGTTCTGTAAAAGAATCTGACATGTCACCACGTGTTGCACAAGTTGCAAAATCATTGTGGCTAGCTTACGGCATTATTACAATTACTTGTATTTTGTCATTGAAATTGGCTGGAATGAATTGGTTTGATTCGGTTTGTCATGCGTTTGCAGCAATGAGTTTAGGTGGTTTTTCAACACATGATAATAGTATTAGTTTTTTTAACTCGTTACCAATCGAAATTGTTTTAACGGTGTTTCAACTCATAGCAGCGTTAAATTTCGCGACACATTTTTTAGCTATGAAAAAAGGTTCTTTTTCACCTTACGTTAAGGATATTGAAGTTCGTGCTGTTTTGTCTTTACTTATTGTGAGTTGCCTCTTAGCTGCAAGTGTATTGTGGCATAACAACACTTATTCTGATTTTTGGGTATGTTTACGTCACGCAACGTTTAATTTAGTCACTGTTGCCACAACGTCTGGATTTATGACACAAGATTTTAATCAATGGCCAATTTTTGTACCGATGTTCATGTTATTTTTGAGCAGTATTACCGTGTCAACTGGGTCAACTGGGGGCGGAATTCGGATGATTCGTACAATTATTTTAATGAAACAAGCTCGCCTTGAAATGTTCAAGTTTATTCACCCTTACGCACAGAAACCGCTGAAGATTGGCGGAAACGTTGTTGATAACAGTATTGTAACTTCTGTTACAGGATTCATTTTTTTGTATTTTATGTGCATTGTTGGATTAGTGTTTGCACTTTTATTGAGTGGATTGGATTTTTTAACAGCATTTTCAGCAATTATTGCCTGTTTCAATAATGCAGGTCCTGGTTTAAATCTTGTTGGACCTGCGAGTAATTACAGTATTTTAAGTGATTTTCAAACCGCTATTTGTACGTTTGCCATGTTACTTGGACGAGTCCAAATTTTTTCAATTGTTATTCTGTTTGTGCCTGAATTCTGGCGTAAATAACCTTTTCATTTTACTTTTTAAAATCCAATGCCAGAACAAGATTGTTTAAGACGTTTTTTATTTGAAGAACACGGAATCCGTGGCGTGTGGGTTAAACTCACCGACAGTTGGCAAGCCGCGAAACAATATCAAAATCAACCCGAAATTGCCGTTAATCAATTAGGACAAGCTCTTGCTTGTGTATCAATGCTTTCAAC
>CAIVBX010000178.1 GCA_903904275.1 uncultured Pseudomonadota bacterium | reverse complement strand
GCTTCATCATCAGTGATATTCACATATTGAGCGCGACCAGAATCTTTTAGCCATGCGTGTTCAGGCCCAACGCCAGGGTAATCTAAACCAGCCGAAATTGAATGGGTTTCAATAATTTCGCCATCATCATCTGACATCAAATAAGTACGATTACCGTGCAACACACCAGGGCGACCTGCACATAATGGCGCAGAATGACGACCTGTTTCAACGCCATCGCCTGCCGCTTCAACACCAATTAGTTTCACGTCAGCGTCGTCAATAAATGGATAGAAAAGCCCCATTGCATTTGAACCGCCGCCCACACAGGCGACTAACGCATTCGGTAATTTACCCGCTTGCGCTAAACATTGTTGTTTGGCTTCGCGTCCTAAAATCGCTTGGAAATCACGCACCATTGCAGGATATGGATGAGGTCCTGCAACTGTACCGATAATGTAGAACGTGTTATCGATATTTGTGACCCAGTCGCGCAACGCTTCGTTTAATGCGTCTTTTAACGTTTTTGAACCCGATTCAACAGCAACAACCGTTGCACCGAGTAATTTCATGCGATAAACGTTGAGAGATTGACGCGCGACATCGACTGCGCCCATGTAAATCACGCATTCCAAACCTAAACGTGCTGCCACCGTTGCCGTCGCCACGCCATGTTGACCTGCGCCCGTTTCAGCAATAATGCGCGTTTTGCCCATACGTTTAGCAAGCAACGCTTGTCCAACCGTGTTGTTAATTTTGTGTGAACCCGTGTGATTTAAATCTTCACGTTTCAAATAAATTTGTGCGCCACCGAGTTCTTTTGTCCAACGTTCTGCATGATAAAGCGGCGACGGACGACCGACGTAATGTTGCATATCCTTATCGAGTTCCGCGACAAAATCCGCATCGTGCATGTAATGTTGATACGCGGCGTTTAATTCCGTAATCGCAGGCATTAAGGTTTCCGCGACAAAAATGCCGCCATAAACACCAAAATGTCCCCGTGCGTCGGGTTTGTTATATTTTTCGGTCATAAAGTTTCTCGATCACCTTCTTGAACTTGTTGTGTAAATGCAGTCATTTTGACAATGTCTTTTTTGCCTTTTTCTAATTCGACACCGCTGCTGACATCGACTGCGTAAGGATGGGCGATTTGAATCGCTCTTTTAATGTTTTGGATAGTTAAACCGCCCGCTAAAATAATGGGAATCGGACGTTTTGTGGGCAATAAATCCCAATCAAATTGTGTTCCTGTGCCGCCTTTTGCGTCTGGATGATACGCATCTAAAAGCAAGCCTTTCGCGTCGTGATACTGAGCGTTTAATTTTTCAAAATCCAGCCCTTTTTTAACGCTGATGGCTTTAATGTAACGTTTGCCGTAAATGCGACAATCTTCTGCTGGTTCATCACCATGAAATTGTAAATAATCGAGTGGCACTTGCGCTAAAACGTCACGAATCACACTTTCTTTTTCATTTACAAATAAACCGACAACCGTTGTAAATGGCGGCAATGCTTTGGTAATTTCAATCGCTTTTTCAATCGTGACGTGACGCGGACTTTTGGCATAAAAAACTAAACCAATCGCATCAATCCCTAAATGCGCGGCATAAACGGCGGTTTCAACTTCAGTAAAGCCGCAAATTTTAAGGCGTGTTCTCATTAAATCTGGAAATTAGTAAAAAGAAAAATTAGGCGCGTAGCATAACATAAAAATTTTCTGTTAAGGCTCAACAGTTGGCGCAATAACAGGCGTTTTAACAGGTTGTACGCTGGCTTTGTTTAACATTGGCGAAAGGGTGGGTTCTAAAAATTTCAAAATATGCACCGGCAATGAGCTAGTAAAGTGATAACTGCCCGCATTTTCCCCCGCGACGTAAGCGGTAATCACACCAAAGAATTTATCACCCAAAAAGAACGTGAATGTCGCGGCGCGACTGATAAATTTCGTTTCAATCAATTGTCCATTCGCGCCATGTCTATCCTTGCGATGGTCACCCGTGCCTGTTTTACCGCCAACGGCTAACGGTTTGCCATTTGCATCTTTATAAACACCGTTCAAACTCCCCGCCGTACCATTTGCAACAACTCCAATTAACGCACTACGCGCGGCGCGTGCGACTTCGGGCAATAAGACTTGCTGACCGCTTTCGAGGGTTTTATCTAAGATGGTTTCGTAAGGGGTATCTTTTGCATAATGGAAATTTGAAAAACGCACCGATGGCAATTTCACGCCGTCGTTGCTAATGATGCCAATCAATTCTGCCAATGCCGCGGGTCTATCCCCTGACGCACCAATCGACGTGGCGTAAGACGGTGTGAGAGACGCAAACGGATAACCAACCCGTTCCCACGCCGCGTGAATTTGTTTAAACGCATCGTCTTCTAGCAAGGTCATAATGCGACGTTGTTGCGCGAAACTGTGCGAATGTTTAAACAACCATTGATAAATTTCTTGCCGTTGTTCGGCACTTGCTTCAATAACTTCATCGCGTGTTGCATTCGGATGATCTGCCAAATACTTCACAACCCAAAGTTCAAGCGGGTGAACTTTCGTAATATAACCTTGATCTTGCAAATCAAAATTATCGGGTGTGTATTTGTAGAACAAATTATCAATGTTTTCATTCGCCAAAACTTGCGCGGGAATATGCTCTTTTAGATATTCTTCAAGAGCTGCTCTGTCTCGCTCTGGATAAATGGATTCATAGAGCATCGTGAGACGCGACAGTTTTGGATAGACTTTTTGAGTCAACGTTTCCAAATTATCGTCGGTACTTTTGCCTTTGTAACGCGCATAAAAACGACGTAAATACACCAAGCCTTCACGGTCAGCAAAACGGGCAAGATATTCTTGACGTTTTGCATCATCTGGATTTTCAAGCCAACGCGCAATGCCTTCG
Organism: uncultured Pseudomonadota bacterium; assembly: GCA_903904275.1. GTDB lineage: Bacteria > Pseudomonadota > Gammaproteobacteria > Methylococcales > Methylomonadaceae > UBA10906. The sequence goes on along the minus strand of CAIVBX010000178.1, from coordinate 5,134 downwards.
GGTTTATACAAATGGTGATACGTCAAATCACGCATCATGCGAATGAATGGCAAATTGATAGATTTTTTCAACGCATCTCGAACCGACACGATTCGATAATCATCATCATCGCTAAAGTTATTGAAATGATGAACGCCGCCGCCCGTGTAAAAATACTCACCTGGACTTGCTGAGTATTTTCGTTCTAAGGCTTGTTCCATGATTTCGTCAAGCGTCATTTTGGGACGCGCTTTGAGTTGGTCAATCACCCACGCAGACAAATAATCGCGCGGATGTATTTCAATTTTTGCTAAATCTTTTGGCGTTTGACCTTGATACGTTTGGTAAATTTCAGCGACGAGTTCCAAATAATGCACAAGTGTTCGCAATTTTGCTGTTGAACCCAAATCTAAACGGATACCTTCGTTAATATCGAGCGGTTGGTCGTAATTGTCAGTTTGAACACGAAGCAAATTCCCTTTTTCACTGCGTTCAAACAGCACCAAACTGTAAATAATCGCGCTTAAATCATTACTTGGCGTGAGCATTCGCTCACCCATTAACCCCGCCGCACGCGCATTTACTGGGTCGCTTAATTTTTTCAATGCCGCCGTGACTTGTTGTTGCATATCGTAATTGACGGTACTTTTAATCGTTAAATCGAGACGGTCTAAATCATAATTCGTTTTAATGCCGAGCATTTGCGCTAATCGCGCACGGAGTACGTTTTGTGTTTTTTGTTCAGTGACGAATAAATAATGTGAACTGGTTTTCGGAACACGTTCCACTTTCACATTCAACGCTGCATCGCGCAACGCGGGTGAAATCACGCCTTGATTAGCAAGCAAACGTAAATAACTGTCGGTTAAATTTTGTAACGCATCAAAACCTGAACCGAGTAAATACGTTGGGCGACGTTGCGATAACAAAATGCTTAAAACTTGACGGTAGGCTTTAGCTTGTTCGGGATTGATAGTTTCAACATCTTTCAAACGTTGTGGCGCAAGCAAATTATTTACTTCTTTAAAATCTGCACCAAACCACGAAACCAATCCATCGCCTAAACCATGCACTTCGCCTGATTTTTCCGAAGCGGCGAGCGGCATTGTATTCAAATATGCAAGGGCAATTTCACGACGCATTTGACGTGTATCGACACCAAGCAAATACGCTCGTATTGACGCACTTGCCATTTGCCGCAATTTTTCAACCATCGACTCGGTATAGCCGTTGGGCGAATGACGATATTTTTCTAATTGAGTTGCCAGCGTACTTCCACCAGGCACGTTCACATCTGCACCTAATTTTTTTGCCATCATTTGCAACACGGCAAAACCTAAACGTTCCCATTCAACTGCAGGATTAACATTTTTACGATTTTCGTCGAGTAATTCACGGTTTTCAATATACAACAGCGTATGCAAAACAACGGGCGGAATAGCATCGAAATTTGAATAACCATAAGTCGGATAAGCTGCCGCAAATAACGGTTTATCGTGATCATCGACTAAACGCAAGCCTGCTTGGTTTTTTTCATGATAAAGCGGAAACAAACCGTATTCGTCCATCAATTGCATCATCATTGGCGAAGCGGTGGCTTGCGCCGAAATGCCAAAACCTGCTTTTTGTAATCTGTCAATTTGGTCTGAAAGAAGCGTATAACCTAAGCGTCTATCATAAGGTCCATGACTTGGATAACGAATAGAATTACTGGGATTGTTTTCGAGTTTAAAACTGAGTTGCTTGCTAATTTCAGACAAATAACGCGCTTGATAACGCGATGATTGAACTTCATCTTTGACTAATTTCACAATAACCGCAGATACCGCAATTGAACCAACAACGGTATATGCTAGTAAAATTCGGGAAAATACACGCGATTTTTTTTTCATGCTTTAAAGCGAAACAAAATGGCGACTGAAGAAGGAATCATTAAGAAGCAACTGGATTTGGATTGAATTTATTTTGTGATTATAACGAAAAACCACCCATCAAAATTTAAAATTGGGTGGTTTTTTTGAAATGTATGAACTTTTATTTTTTAGCCGCAAATTTTTTAACCGTAGATTCGATAATTGAATTCAGTAAATCAAATAGATATGACACAATTTGTGTTGTTGTCATGCCTTTAAACTTACGCGCCAACATGGAAGCTGCAAAAACGCCTAATAATAAACCTATAATCGATACACCCGAAAAAGCACTTTCATCTTCTTTTGCCAACAAAGTCGTATTTTTTACGGATTCAACAACTGCTGCCACAGGTTCAGGTAAATCAGCTTCAGCGTGTGCTTTTTCAAGCAGTTCAGGCAACGTAATTTTGTAATCGTCAGCAATCACATTTGCTGTCACATTTGGAATACTCGGTAAATCGCCGTCACCCTTTCCAACTTTTAGTTGGGCTTTCATACCTTTTTCCATGTGTTGTGCGATGTCACAATGCACTAAATAGGTTTTATCGCCAGGCGGTAAAATTAACGTTCCTGAAATTTTAGCAGGTCCTGAAACTTCTAAATGAAACATGCCTTTTGGATATAAATACTTTGGCAAACCGTGCATCATCCATTGATGGCGAACACTGTCATCATTAACAAAATGTATTGTTAATTTAGTGCAAGGTTCAAATTGCAATTCTTGGGTGTCAAATGCAAACATTCGACCTGGGAATTTTTCGGCGTATTTATGACCTGCATGAATGGTGATTTCTTTAGTTTCAGCGATTTTATCGCAACCGCCAGGCAATGTATCAGGGTTATTTCCCATCACCATGCCGCCTGCCATATCCATCAAATGCCCATCACCATGGTTCATTAACATTCCGTCATGATCTTGGATTTCTTGAGCAAAGGTGGGAAGTGAAAATAATGCGACTAATACACCTACTGATACAAATTTCATCATTGTTTCATTGCCTCGTAATAAAAAAACGTCCCTGTTTGTCATGCCGATTTAGTCTTTTAATTTACCAAATAATCCATCTACTGTACGTTTGAAACCAGCACTTGATAAGTAGACAACATATAAGCCCGCAAATGCAAAGAACGCATATAAGAACATTTCGTTTTTACTTGCACTTTGACCTTTACCTGCTTGGAAACTCATGTGAGCATCTAAACGTTGTTCTGATGTACCATCTTCAGGTAAAAGTGTAATGTGAATTAAGTATTTACCTGCTTCTTCAACGCCTTCAGGTAAAGACAACATGACAGTGCCAGATTTGTGTTTAGCGGCTTCTTGGAAGAAGACACGTTTTCCTTCAGGTTCCTTTGTGACTTCAAATTCAACAGCACGATTACGGTATTTCATGTCTTGATAATCAAAAACCAATTGAATTAGTGAATCTGTACCTGGGATGTTGCCACAGAAATCTTCAGCAGGAAATGCTTTAGGTTGGTAGGCAGTGTAATGAATCCAGTGATCTTTTTCTAACTCAAATTTGCATTGGTCAGTATCCGTTCCAGCCGCGCCACCGTGCGCCCAAAGTGCTGATGAAAAAAGTAATGCGGTCAAACCCAGTGACGCTTTTTTTAGAAATTTTTTCATAAAATCCTCTCTGCTTATTTAATAATTATTATTTTCAATCGACTGTACATTAACTGTACAGCTTGCGCTAACTTTAACACGTCAATTTATGCAAATAAAGCAACAGATGGCGATAAATTGGACATAACGGAAGCATAGCGTAAAAAGGCATAAACCACGCTGAGGATTATTGCTATCTGCCCTTAATTTTCGTAGACTTGAGGCAATTTTTCTTTTTATTGGAGTTCTACCGCATGGCATCGTTGACCGCTACACCCGCTTGGGCAGATTTACAAAATCATTATGACAAAATTTGTCATCAAAGTTTGGTTGAAAGTTTCAAAAATGATCCAAAACGTCATGAAAAATTTTCTTTAACCATGAATGAAATTTTGTTCGATTTTTCTAAAAATAGAATCAACGATGATACTTTGCCGTTATTGATTAACTTGGCGAAACAAGCCAATTTGGAATCCAAAATTAAAGCCATGTTTTCTGGTGAAAAAATCAATGTGACTGAGCATCGTGCCGTTTTGCATACGGCATTGAGAAATCGTGCTAATTCGCCTATTTTTGTTGATGGTAAAGATGTAATGCCACAAATTAACGCATCTTTGCTTAAAATGCGTGGCTTTTGTGAGCGAATTCGTTCTGGAGAGTGGAAAGGTTATACAGGAAAAGCCATTACAGACATTGTGAACATTGGTATTGGTGGTTCCGATTTAGGACCAAAAATGGTCAGTGCTGCGTTACATCCCTATTCAAAACCTAATTTACATGTTCATTTTGTATCAAATGTTGATCAAACAGATTTGATTGAAATACTGCAAAAAGTATCACCAGAAACCACGTTATTTTTAGTAGGTTCAAAAACATTTACTACACAAGAAACGATTACGAATGCTAATTCAGCGCGTGCTTGGTTATTGGCATCAGCACCTGATACGTCAGCGGTCGCGAAACATTTTGTGGCGTTGTCAACAAATGCCGAAGAAGTCGCGGCGTTTGGTATTGATGTTGATAATATGTTTGAATTTTGGAATTGGGTAGGTGGACGTTATTCGCTTTGGTCGGCAATTGGTTTATCAATTGCGTTATATGTTGGCATGGATAATTTTGAAGAATTATTGCAAGGCGCACACGAAGCAGATAACCATTTCAAAAATACCCCTTTTGAACAAAATATTCCTGTAATTATGGGATTATTAGGTGTTTGGTATAACAACTTTTTTGGTGCAGAAACACATGCGATGTTGGCTTATGATCAATCGATGCGTTATTTTGCAGATTATTTCCAACAAGGCGATATGGAAAGTAATGGAAAAAGTGTTGATATAAATGGTGTAAAAGTGGATTACAGCACGGGACCAATTATTTGGGGGCATCCTGGTACAAATGGACAACACGCTTTTTACCAATTGATTCATCAAGGTACAAAATTGATTCCATGTGATTTTCTTGCACCTGCAATTAGTCATTACCATTTACCAGAACATCATAAAATTTTAATTTCTAATTTTCTCGCACAACCCGAAGCGTTAATGCATGGTAAGAATATTGACGAAGTGGAGCGCGATTTGAGTGATGAAGAATGTCAAGATAAAGTGTTAGTTGCCTCGAAAGTATTTGATGG
>CAIVBX010000177.1 GCA_903904275.1 uncultured Pseudomonadota bacterium | reverse complement strand
GAATTTCACTCTTTTTGTGGAGTTTAGTGTTGATTTCTGGTCGATTGATTCCGTATTTGAATTACAAATAAACAGGAGCGTTTTATGTCAGTGCTTGAACTATTTAAATTTATTCAAACAAGCGAATTAAGCCGATTTGTCGGTGGTCAAAATCATTTATTTGGTGCAGTTTTTCAGCTCATTCACATTGTTGGGCTGATTTTGATTTTATCGCCTGTGACGTTGGTGAGTTTGCGTTTAGTGGGTTTAGGCAGCTTGCGCGAGCAATCGTTAGTCGATATTGCACAATCTACCGCGAAATTGATTTGGATTGGTTTAGGGTTATTGGTTTTTTCGGGAATTTTCATTTTTATCCCCGCCGCGACAAATTACTATCCCAATTTTGCATTTTGGGCAAAGTTCTTATTTTTAGCGATTGCGCTGGTTGTTCATGTCACGTTGTATAAAAAACTAACGTCTATCGAATCACCTAATTTATTAGTAGCAAGATTTACGGCGGTATTAGTCATGTTTTTATGGCTTGCGGTGGCGTTTTCTGCACGATTCATTGGTTTTGTTTAAGGAGTTTTACCGTGAAAAAATCAACCATTATCACGTTTGCAATCGCAGGTTTAATGCTCTCTTTCGCATCACAAGCGAAAGACGCAACACCGTTTAAACCCACCGCGACAATACAACAAATTATGTCATCGATTGTTGATCCGAATATCGATTTTGTTTGGAATTCGGTTGCCACAATTTCTACAAAAGACGGCGTTGAAGAAAGAAGTCCACACACAGATGAAGAATGGGCGGAAGTCAAAAAACACGCTTTAACGGTTTTAGAAGCCAGCAATTTATTGGTGATTGATGGTCGGAAAGTCGCTGAAGATGGCGCGAATACCGCATCGTCTGGTAGCACTGAATTACAGGCGTTAGAAATTCAGAAGCTAATCAAAACCCATAAATCCGAATTCAATCAAAGAGCATTCGGTTTGCATGACGCAATGCAACTTGTAGTGAAAGCAATCGACAAAAAAGACACCGAAGAATTGATTAGAACGGGTGGGCTTGTAGATAAAGCCTGCGAGAGTTGCCATTTGCAATTTTGGTATCCGATTCGTAAATCAAAATAACAGACACATTTAATTCAAATTTTTACTTACTACTTACAGGCGATAAAAGTGAATATCCATTTCAAACATCTTCTTTTTTCAGCAGCTTTAACAATTGCGGCAATCCACAATGTTAATGCGGCAGATATAAAATTGCTCAACGTGTCTTATGACCCAACTCGTGAATTGTATAAAGATTACAACGAGGCTTTTGCTAAATACTGGAAAGCCAAAACGGGTGATAACGTTCTGGTTAATCAATCTCACGGGGGAAGTGGCAAACAAACTCGGGGCGTTTTAGATGGCATGGAAGCGGACGTGGTTACGCTTGCCTTAGCGTCTGACATTGACCAATTGCATACACAACGCCAATTGATTCCAGAAAATTGGCAGTCACTTTTGCCGAATAACAGTTCGCCTTATACCTCAACGATTGTGTTTTTAGTTCGCAAAGGCAATCCCAAAAACATTAAAGATTGGGATGATTTAGTTAAACCTAATACTAGCGTTATTACGCCAAATCCGAAAACATCAGGCGGCGCACGTTGGAATTATTTAGCGGCTTGGGCGTATGCGTTAAAACACAATAATAACGATGAAGCGGCGGCAAAAACGTTTATTTCAAAGTTGTATAAAAATACGGCTGTTTTAGACACGGGCGCACGCGGCTCAACGACAACATTTGCTGAACGTGAAATTGGTGATGTGTTGATTACTTGGGAAAACGAAGCCTTTTTAGTATTGGGCGAATTTGGCGCAGACAAATATCAAATTGTCGCCCCTTCGTTTAGTATTTTGGCTGAACCTCCCGTTGCGGTTGTTGATTCGGTCGCCAAAAAACATGGCACAACCGAAGTCGCTACAGAATATTTAAAACATCTCTACACCAAAGAAGGACAAGAAATTATTGCAAAGAATTTTTATCGTCCAACTGACCCCGAAATTGCGGCTAAATATGCGAAACAATTTCCACAAATTGAATTAACAAACATCAACGCATTGGGTGGTTGGACAAACGCCCAGAAAAAACATTTTGCAGATAACGGTATTTTTGACCAAGTGATTACTGCAAATAATGCCGCCGCGAATAAATAACGCCTCCTTTCGCCTACCTCAATCAACAATTGCTAATTCGTTAAGTGTTAGCAATTGTTGGTCTTTTTTATTATCTAATTTACGCATAACACTATCGAATAATAGCGTTTTATTACGGTGAAAAATCTCTTTATTATGAATATCTAATAAACGTGTGTTTTACGGTAGTAATTAGGCTAGTCCATAGTAATTAAAGGAAAAATAATGACATTATTAGCATTTAATGAACAAAAATCACGTTCAATGGTGCTTTCTGTTCGAGCAACTGCATTAGTATTTGAAGATCCTGTTTCACAACGATTGTTAAAACAAATTGAACGCATTGCGCCAAGTGATGCAACGGTGTTGATTATTGGTGAAACGGGAACAGGTAAAGAACTTGTCGCCCGACATATTCATGAACTTAGCAAACGTAGTGACAACACGTTTGGCGCGTTAAATTGCGCCGCGCTGAATGAAAATTTAATTGAAAGTGAATTATTTGGTCATGAGAGAGGCGCATTTACAGGCGCATTAACCGAAAAACAAGGTTGGTTTGAAGCGGCGAATAAAGGCAGTTTATTTCTTGACGAAGTTGGTGATTTGCCGATGGCGTTGCAAGTGAAATTATTGCGTGTGTTGCAAGAAAAAGAAGTGGTCAAAGTCGGTTCAAGACAATCGATTCCGATTGATGTTCGGATTATTGCGGCTACTAACGTTAATCTTGAAGAAGCGGTTGCCGCATCACATTTTCGAGCTGATTTATATTACCGTTTCAATGTTGCCAAAATTGAACTTTCACCATTGCGCGATAGACCCCGCGATATTTTGCCGCTGACACAACATTTCTTAAAAATCTATTCGGAACGACTAGGATATAGCGAAGTTAAATTATCCCCTGCGGCAGAGATGACGTTATTAAATTATGATTGGCCAGGAAACATTCGTGAATTAGAAAATGCGGTACATCGTGCGTTATTGACTTGCCCAAATAATTATTTACGACCAGAAGATTTTAAATTATCTGGCACAAGAATTTCGCAAAACACGCCATTGGTATCAACCAATTCGCTAGAAAATACCTTGCTGAATTTGTTTGAGCAAACCCCGCCTAAACTTTATGAAATTATCGAAGAAAGTATCATTCGTTCAGCCTTTAATTTCTGTGATAAAAATCAGGTTCAAACTGCAAAATTGTTAGATATTAGCCGTAACGTCCTTAGACATAAATTAGCGGCGTATGGCATGTTAAATAACAAAAATCTGAATTAGTTTTTATTCAATCGGCAAAATTAAATAATCTGTCCATTTTCTTTCGCCTGTCGCTTCTTCTGGCGTGGGTAATAATTTGTCATTCCAACCACCGCCCAAGGCTTTTATCAATAAAACAGAAGCCATGAGTTGTTCACCCTGCAATAAAACCGCCGTTTGGCGATTTGATAACGTCGCCGTTTGTGCTGTCATGACATTTAAATAACTAATTGTTCCAGCTTGATATTGATTGGTTGTGAGCGTCAATGCTTGATTAGCCGCATCAACCGCTTTATTTTGCGTTTCGATTTCTTCTTTTAGAATTCGTAATGACGCTAAATTGTCTTCCACTTCTTGAAAACCCGTTAAAACCGTTTGTCTATACGCCGCAACACTCGCATCAAAACCGTCAACGGCTTGTTTATATTGAGCATTTTTTGCACCACCATCAAACACTGTCATGGCTGCGCCAGCAGGTCCTAATGCCCAATAACGTCGCGCCATTGTGAATAACGTAGTTATATCAGAGCTTTGAAAACCATTACTTGCCGCTAAATTTAACGTTGGATAATACGCCGCTTTCGCCACACCAATTTGAGCATTTGCCGCCGCAATTTTACGTTCAGCTACTGAAATGTCGGGGCGACGTTCTAATAATTCGGAAGGTAACACAACAGGAATTGCAGGCGGTTTTACGTCTAAAGCAGAAGGATTTAACGATAATTCTGCGGGCGTTTTGCCAATTAAAACCGCAATCGCGTGTTCTAATTTCGCGCGTGCAATGCCTAAATTTATCGATTGAGCGCGAATAGATTCAAGTTGCGTTTGAGCTTGCATCACATCGCTTTTTGCAACGATGCCCGCCGCGTAACGATTTTTAATAATGTCTAACGTTTTGCTGTAAGCAAGCGCGGTTTCATCGAGTAACGCTTTTTGAGAATCTAATACTTTGATTTGAAAATAATTTTGAGCAAGTGTTGCTTGGGTTGAAAGTTGTAGTGCCTGCAACGTTGCGGCACTGGCTTGAGCATTTCCCGTATTCGCTTCAACTTGCCGTGCCACACTGCCCCACAAATCAGGCTCCCATGCGATGCTCGCCGCTGTGCCAAATAAATTCCGAATCCCTGACACCGCCACATTTTGACCTGTTGCCGCTTGAAAACGACTGGTTGTTCCCGTCATCGTCAAAATTGGCAAAAATGACGATTGCGCGGCTTGTACTAAATGTTGCGCTTGGCGATATTGCGCTTCAGCTTGAATAATCGATTGATTCGCGATTGCAACTTGTTCTTCTAATTCATTCAAACGCGCATCATTGAAAATTTCCCACCATTTACTTGGCAACGTTGTGTCACGCGGTTGAGCTTGTTTCCAACCTTTGGCTTCTTTGAATTCATTGGAAACGATAGCTTCTGGTTTAACGTAATCAGGTCCAACCACACAGCCCGTTAATTGCGTGATAAACAACGTATAAACAAATCCTTTTTTAGTGTGAAAATTCATAAAACCTTAAACAGTACGGTTAAAAAACAGGCGAAAACGGTCAAGATACAGATAAACCACAGGTGTTGTGTAAAGCGTGAGCATTTGGCTAAAAATTAAACCGCCGACAATCGAAATGCCTAGTGGTTGACGTAATTCTGCACCGTAACCTGTTCCAAATGCCAACGGCAATGCGCCAAATAACGCGGCTAATGTGGTCATCAAAATTGGTCTAAAACGCATTGAACAGGCTTTGAAAATGGCTTCAGCAGAAGATAAACCTTGTTTGCGTTCAGCTTCGAGCGCGAAATCAATCATCATAATGGCATTTTTCTTAACGATACCAATCAACAAAATAATCCCGATGATGCCAATAATGCCGAGTTCGCCGCCTGTGACCATCAATGCAACCAATGCACCAACGCCAGCCGATGGCAACGTTGATAAAATTGTCAACGGGTGAATATAACTTTCATATAAAACTCCCAAAACGATATAAATACTAACCAACGCACCTAAAATCAGCCACGGCTGATTTTTCAACGATTCTTGAAAGGCTTTTGCTGAACCTTGGAAACTACCTTGAATTTCAGTCGGCATGCCAATTTCTCGCATGGTTTTTTCAATGATTTCGGTCGCAGTAGATAATGACGTGCCTTCTTTGAGATTAAATGACAGCGTTGCCGCCGCAAATTGCCCTTGATGATTCACGGATAATGCGGTGTTTGTTGCGGTGAAATTTGCCACACTCGACAACGGCACTTGTGCATCACCGCTAAGTTGCCCAACGGTTGCAGGCGGCACGCTTATATAAAGTTGTTTTAAGGCTTCGGGACTTTGCCAGTATTCGGGCGCGAGTTCCATCACAACGCGATATTGATTCAGCGGATTATAAATAACCGAAACCTGCCGTTGTCCAAACGCATCATTCAAACTGCTATCAATCATGCCTTGATTGATACCGTATCGCGCCGCCATTTCTCGATTTACAACCAAACTAATTTGTTGCCCTTTATCTTGTTGATTGGTGTTCACGTCTTTTAATTCGGGCAATTTAGATAATGCCGCAAGCATTTTCGGTGTCCATTCACGCAATAAATTCAAATCATCGGATTGCAAACTAAAATCATACATTGTTGAAGAAGGTCGCCCACCGATGCGTAATTCTTGCGAAGGGTGCAAAAAGATTTTTGCTCCCGCAATGCGATTAAGATTTTCGCGCAAACGTGACATGACTTTATCAATCGAATCGCGTTCTTCATGCGGTTTTAAGGCGACAAAAACATTTGCATTATTCGCATCATTGCCCGCAAATCCCACCACATTATCAACGGCAGGGTCTTTTCGGATTAACTCAGTGAACTCGAATAATTTTTTTTGTAACGCCCAAAAAGAGGTACTTTGGTCTGCTTGAATGCCACCATTTAATCGTCCACCATCTTGAGTAGGAAAAAAACCTTTATCAATCGCGCCATATAAATAAACATTTAAACCAATCGTGCTAAATAAAATCAGCATCGTAATTCGGCTGTGACGTAATGCCCAACGTAACGAATGTTCATAACCTGTTTGAACAACATCGAAAAAGTGTCCAATGCCTAAATAAACACGCCCATGATTCGGACTTTCTTTGTGCAACCAACGAGCGCAAAGCATTGGCGCAGTTGTTAAAGAAATAATTAACGACACCAAAACCGCGGCGGATAAAGTGACTGCAAATTCACGAAATAAACGTCCAACAATCCCGCCCATTAACAAAATCGGAATAAAGACCGCGACCAATGACACGCTCATGGCTAACACGGTAAAACCGACTTCTTTTGTTGCCAGCAACGCGGCTTTAAATGGTGACACGCCGTTTTCAATATGACGGCTGGTATTTTCTAAAACCACAATCGTGTCATCAACTACAAAGCCTGTCGCAATCGTCAATGCCATCAACGACAAATTATTTAAGCTGTAATGAAAAAAATACATCACCGTACACGCACCAATTAGCGACACAGGCACAGTGATAATCGGCACAAGTGCTGAACGAAAATTCCGTAGAAATACCAACACCACCAAAATTACCAACACAATTGAAATCAACAAACTATGTTCAACCTCATCAATCGAGGCGCGAATTGTCAGCGACCTATCCACGGCTATCGATACATCAATTTCGTTATTCATCGATGCGCGAACTTCAGGCAATAACGCTTTAATTTGATTCACGGTTTCGACAACATTCGCGGTGGGTTGTTTGCGGATAATCAATAACACCGATGGTTTGCCATCTTTTAAACCCGTGTTACGCAAATCTTCAACCGAGTCTTCGACTTTCCCTAAATCCGAAATTCTGACCGCCGCGCCATTGCGGTAACTCACAATAATTGGCGAATAATCCGCCGCTGTTCGCGCTTGATCGTTGGCTTGAACTTGCCAACGTTGTTCATTATTTTCAATCACGCCTTTTGGACGATTGACGTTGGTTTGCGTAATTGCTACGCGAACTTCTTCAAGACTAATGCCGTATTTATTCAGTGCATTCGGATTTAATTCAACACGCACCGCAGGCAATGTTGCGCCGCCAAGTTGAACTTGCCCCACGCCTGAAACTTGCGACATTTTTTGCATCAAAATCGTGGAGGCTTTGTCGTACATTTGCCCACGATTTAGTTTGTCAGAGGTTAATGCCAAAATCATAATCGGCGAATCGGCAGGATTATCACGGCGATAATTCGGACGATTCGGCATCGTGGGCAATAAACTGGTTGCGGCATTGATAGCCGCTTGAACATCACGCGATGCGCCGTTAATGTCACGGTCTAAATCAAATTGCAATGTGATTCGCGTCGAACCTGCATTGCTGCTTGATGTCATTTCAGCAACACCCGCAATCCGACCTAATGCCCGTTCTAATGGCGTTGCAACCGTTGCCGCCATCGTTTCCGCACTTGCACCCGCTAATTGGGCTTGCACGGTAATCGTTGGGAAATCGACTTGCGGCAACGAGGCAACGGGTAAATTCAAAAACGCTAAAATCCCACTCAAGGCAATCGCTAAGGTCAATAAACTTGTCGCAACAGGACGGTAAATAAAAAGTGCGGATAAATTCATGCGTTATCGTTCACTTTCAAACGATTCAGGCGGATTCAAACCCAATCCGTGACTGACTTTTTTGGCGAAACCGTCCATCCATAAATAAATCACGGGCGTGGTATAAAGCGTTAATAATTGACTAAGCAACAACCCACCAACCATCGTAATCCCTAACGGATGACGCAATTCTGAACCCACGCCGCTGCCGAGCATCAATGGCAACGCACCTAATAATGCCGCCAATGTCGTCATCAAAATGGGACGAAAACGCAATAAACACGCCTGAAAAATCGCCTCAGTTGGCAACATGCCTTGTTTGCGTTCAGCTTCTAACGCGAAATCAATCATCATAATGGCGTTTTTCTTAACGATACCGATTAACAAAATAATGCCGATGATTCCGATAATCCCTAAATCGTTATCTGAAATGATTAACGCGAGCAATGCTCCAACACCCGCCGAAGGTAGCGTCGAAAGAATCGTAATCGGATGAATATAACTTTCGTACAAAACGCCCAACACAATATAAACCGTGACAATCGCTGCCAAAATTAACCACAACGTATTATCCAGCGAGGCTTTAAATGCTAACGCCGCGCCTTGATAATTAGTGCGAATACTTAACGGCAAATCAATTTCTTGTTTTACACGCTCAATGGCTTTTACCGCATCACCAAGCGAAGCATTTTGTGCCAAATTAAACGACAACGTTGCAACAGGAAATTGATTGAGATGATTGATAGAAAGCGGCGTTGCGCGTTCAGATAATTCCGCAATTGTAGATAACGAAACTTGCGTGCCGTTACTCGATGGAATTCGCAAATCATTGAGCGATTCAGGACGAATTTGCGCCGCTGGGTCAATTTCAAGTACGACACGATATTGATTCGATTGGGTGAAAATTGTCGAAACTAAACGCTGACCGTAAGCACTGTAAAGCGCGTTATCAATCGCGGCTGTTGTGATACCGAGCCGACTTGCGGTGCTGCGGTCGATATTGACATAAACTTGTTGCCCTTTGTCTTGCACGTCGCTGGTGACTTCACTTAATTCGGGTTGATTCGATAATTCCTCAACCAGTTTATGTGTCCAGTTGTTCAATTCCTCTACATCGGCTGATTCTAAAGTGAATTGATATTGCGTGCGACTGACGCTGGTCTCCATCGTCAAATCTTGCACAGATTGCAAATACAGTTTTGCCTGTGTGTTGGCTAATTTGGGGTTTAATCGTTCAATCACTTCGCTCGCGGTGACGTTACGTTCAGATTGCGGTTTTAAATTGATGAGAAAACGCCCCGCATTCGGTGTGGCGTTAATACCGTCCACGCCGATAAATGAAGACAAACTTTCAACCGCAGAATCGCTCAAAATTTCTTTAGCGAGTTTTTGTTGATAATCGCTCATCGCCGCAAAAGACACGTTTTGTGGGGCTTCGGAAAAACCTTGAATGATGCCCGTATCTTGCGTGGGGAAAAAACCTTTTGGAATGAAAACATACAACATGACCGTCAACGCGACAGTTGCTGAAAATACCAACATCGTAAAAATTTGATGACGTAAAACCCATTTCAGTGTTCGTCCGTAACCAGAAATCACGTTATCAAACCAATCTTTTTTTGGTTCAACAGGATTATGTGAACGCAATAATTTCGCGCACATCATCGGCGTAAGCGTCAACGAAACAATTGCTGAAATCAGAATTGCTACGGCTAATGTAATTGCAAATTCGCGGAATAATCGCCCGACTACATCGCTCATAAATAACAATGGAATCAAAACCGCAATCAACGAAAAAGTCAGTGAAATAATCGTAAAACCAATTTGCTCAGAACCTTTTAACGCGGCTTGCAAAGGCGATTCGCCTTTTTCGATATAACGTGAAATGTTTTCAATCACGACAATCGCGTCATCCACCACAAATCCTGTCGCAATCGTCAAAGCCATCAAGGTTAAATTGTTGATACTAAAATCGAGCGTGTACATCATCGCAAACGTGCCAATTAGCGATAACGGCACAGCAACGGCTGGAATAATCGTGGCAGGAATGTTTCGCAAAAAGAGGAAAATCACCATCACCACTAAGGCAACCGATAATAACAATTCAAATTGCACATCGTGTATTGAGGCGCGAATCGTGACGGTTCGGTCGGTGAGTGGCAAAACTTCGATATTTACAGGCAATGCGGCTTGCAATTTGGGGAGCAATTCTTTGATGCGATTGACCACTTCAATCACATTCGCATTCGGTTGGCGTTGGATATTGATAATCACGGCAGATTTTTCGTTTGCCCACGCGGCAAGTCGTTTATTTTCTACATCATCAATCACATTCGCTACATCGGATAATTTCACAGGCGCACCGTTACGATATGTCACCACTAAATCGCGGTATTCTGCTGCCGAGCGTAATTGGTCGTTGCTATCGATAATGGCTGAACGCAATGCGCCGTTAAACATTCCTTTCGGTTGATTGACATTTGCTGCCGCAATCGCGGTTCGCACACTTTCTAAACTTAATCCGTAAGCCGCTAACGCATTATGATTGGCTTGAATTCGCACGGCGGGACGTTGACCACCGCTAATACTGACCATGCCCACGCCAGATAATTGTGCGATTTTTTGCGCCACGCGGGTATCAACTAAATCTTCAACTTTGAATAACGGCAACGATTCTGAGCTGACAGCTAACGTCATAATCGGCGTGTCGGCGGGATTGACTTTGCTATAAATCGGAGCTTGCGGTAAATCATTGGGCAAAAAATTCATCGCGGCATTGATAGCGGCTTGCACGTTTTGTTCGGCAATATCCAAATCTAAATTCAAATTGAATTGCAACGTAATGACTGAAGCTCCACCTGAACTGGTCGAGGACATTTGCGTCAAACCTGGCATTTGTCCGAATTGGCGTTCTAACGGTGCGGTAATGACGGAGGTCATCACGTCAGGGCTTGCACCTGGGTATAACGTCACAACTTGAATCGTTGGATAATCCACTTGTGGCAACGCAGAAACGGGTAACAATCGATAAGCTAAAACACCAATCAATAACAACGCCACCATCAGCAGCGATGTTGCCACAGGACGCAGAATAAAAAGCCGTGACGGATTAAAACTATTAGCTGAATTCATTCGTGTTTAGGCGATTTTTTGTCAGATTTTTCTTTTTTATCAGAAACGTCTGCAACGGGTTGTCCGTCTTTTTTGGCAATATCAACTTGACCGCCTTCATGCAATAGGTCAATGCCTTCTAAAACGACAAGTTCATTCGGCGCGAGATTATCAATTACGGCAACTTTATCGCCTTCGGTTGCGCCCAACGTGACACGACGAATTTGCACCGTTTTTTCAGGCGTTACCACATAAACAAATGTGCCTTGTGTATCGTTTTGAATCGCCGCACTTGATACTTTTGTGACATCTTTGAGCGTATCTAAGTGCATTTTGATGTTGACGAATTGGTTGGCAAATAAAACGCTGTCGTGATTGTCGAATTGGGCTTTGAGTTTTAACGTACCAGTCGTTGGGTCAATTTGATTATCGATAGCGAGCAATTTACCGTCCGCTAATTTCGTTTTCCCTACACGGTCATAGGCTGTAATGTTAATTGATTCGTTACTGCGCTTGCGTTGAATCAAGGCTTGAATGTTATCTTCGGGCAAGGTGAAAACCACGTTAATTGGCTGCAATTGCGTAATCACCACTAATCCATTGGTATCGTTAGCATGAACAATGTTTCCTTGGTCAACTTGACGCAAACCAATTTTTCCTGAAATCGGCGCGGTTAAATGCGCGTAAGTGAGTTGCAATTTTGCGTTGTTCACTTGCGCTTTATCCATTTCGACAATGCCTTGATATTGCTTAACTTGTGAGGCTTGCGTAGCGGTTTGTTGTGCGGCAATCGAATCTTGCGCGAGTAATGTTTTATAACGTTCGTAATCGATTTCGGCATTTTTCAATAAGGCTTCGTCGCGTAACAATTGCCCTTCGGCTTGTTGCAGTTGAATCTGAAACGGACGAGGGTCAATTTCGGCAAGTAAGTCGCCTTCTTTTACGGTTTGCCCTTCCGAAAAAGCAACACGCATCAATTCACCATCAACACGCGGATGAACCGTGACCGATTTTAATGCAGCAACTGTTCCCAATCCGTTTAAATAAATTGGAAAATCAGCTTTTGTTGTCGTTTCAACAGACACAACAGCGGGTTTATCTTCGTCGTCATGTCTGTGTTTTCCGCCACTTTTAGATTTATTCTGTTTTGTATCGGTTGAAATTTCCGATGAATGCTGAAAATAAAAACCTATTCCGCCAAAAATCAAAAGTAGCAGACCAAATAATGCAACATTGCGAAGTTTAGAATTGGATTTAGGTAATTCGGCGCGATTGTCTTTTTTCATTCGATATTTAGGATTAAAAATTTCATAGCCCAAGGCTTATGCTTTATCAGCAAGTCTTATGCCTATAAATTAAGTGATTGTTTTTAATTGATTTCTGTTTAATAGCACGCAGTTATTGTTTAAAAAAAAACAATAACTGTTTGAATACTGCTTCTTGAGCAACATTATTTGAACGTTAGTCGATGTTTGGTTTTAAAAAGATACGAAATAAAAAACTGCCTGCAAAAAATCCACCTAAATGTGCCCACCAAGCAACATTTACCGCTTGATGCGTAAAAAAAACAACTTCTGTGGCGTTATGTAATTGCAACATCACCCATAAACCTAAAAAAGCAATGGCAGGAATGGGTAATAAAATCGGATAAATAAACGGAATCCATACAATCACTCTTTCAAGTGGATATAGAAAATAGTAAGCCGCCAAAACGCCCGCAATTGCACCTGACGCGCCAATAACGGGAATGACAAGTGTTTGGGCGAAATACCATTGCAACAACGTTGCTGCGCCACCGCATAAAAGATAAAAAACTAAGAATTTCCAACGCCCCATTCGGTCTTCAACGTT
>CAIVBX010000176.1 GCA_903904275.1 uncultured Pseudomonadota bacterium | reverse complement strand
ATTTTTGCCGCTTCCAATGTTAAAGAACGTGCGCCTTCATCAAATGACGCAGGAACAGTAATTACAACATCTTGATTTTCGAGTGGTGCATCGGGATTTTGATGCAACCAAACCATGCGAATGTGCGCCAAATAACTTGCGCTTGCTTCAAGTGGTGACACTTTCAAAACATCTTCACTTGCGCCCCAAGGTAAAATAGCCGCGCTCTGGTCAACGGAAGGATGCGAAAGCCAACTTTTCGCGCTGGTGACAAAACGCCCTTTGGTTTTCGCACCCAAAACGCGAGCCGCTTCGCCTAAAATTGCATTGTCATTTGCTGTGAAAGCTAAATTATCAGCGGCAATTTCTGCTTCTGCGGGATGATAACGAACGGAAGGTAAAAGTGAACGTACCGCAACTTGTCCCACATCAACGAGTTGTTCAATTGGAAAAAGTTGAATGTTTTGTGTATTTGAAATCGGTGCAAAGGCAACGACCGTATGTGTTGTGCCTAAGTCGATGCCAACTAAAAATTGAGGTTTCGTTTTTGTTTTCACAGTTTTTTAAATAACGTTTGATTGAATAGCAGATAAACACGTTTTGACTAATTCACTCGCGCGGATTTGAGTTTCCGCTTCAGCGTAACAGCGTAATTCGGGCGCATTTCCTGACGGACGTAAATGAACAATTTCGCCATTTGAAAGCGTTAAACGTAATCCATCAGTTGTATCTTGATGCACAATTTCAGAATGATTTTCAGGAATTAACGAATTAAATAAAGCAGGATTTTGTATTAGCGATTCAATTAAATTTTTACTTTGCTCAATAGGAAAATTTTGTAATCGGTCACTTGCCGTAAAACGTTTTGGTAATTCATTTAATAATTGAGAAATGGGGATTTTTTTATTGTATGCAGAAGCTAAAATTGCCAAAGCAGGTAAAACTGCATCGCGTGTTGGAAGGGATTTTAAATTTGGAATGTCGGATTGTAATAAAAAACCGCCATTTGCTTCAAAACCAGCGATTGCGCCGTTTTCCGTTTTTAACGCTTGCATTGCTTCAATTACAAAAGGCGAACCAATTTTTGTTCTGGAAATGGTTTTGAATTTTTCGCTTTTTTCGATGGCGGTGTTACAACTGACAGGAACAACTAATTGTGAAATTTTCAAATAATCCGCACACAATAATCCAACAATGTCACCGCGTAACCAAACGCCCTTTTCATCACTAATTAACGGTCTGTCACCGTCGCCATCTGTTGAAATAATGGCATCAAAACTATGTTCTTTTGACCATTTTAAACCGCGTTCAACATCTTCAGGCGAAACCGCTTCGGTATCAATTGGGACAAAAATGTCGGTTCGACCAAGTGAAACAACGGTTGCGCCAAGTTGTTCTAAAATTTCTTTAAAAACATCTCGCGCCACGCTCGAATGTTCGTACAAACCCAATTTTAAATCGGTTAATTTTGGGAAAAAATGCGTGTAACGTTCAACATAATTTTGAATGGCATTTGAATTGATTTCAGGTAATGAATTTGTTGAATTTATTGGAGAAATCGCAATTTGTGAATTGATAATAGCGAGTTCGTCCGCTTTCGTGATTTCACCATCTGGGCGATAAAATTTAATCCCATTTCTGTCAAAAGGAATGTGACTGCCCGTCACCATAATCGCAGGAATTTTTTCTTCTTGTGCGTAAAATGCTAATGCTGGTGTGGGCAATTTTCCGCAAAAATCGACTTCAAAACCGCATTTCAAAATTGCTTCTACACAAGCCGCTGCAATGCGTGGACTACTTGGGCGCAAATCCATTCCTAATGCAACTCGTTTAAATGCACTATTTTCAAAAATAGCTAAAAATGCTTCTGTGTACGCGCTACATAATTCGTCTGTTAAAAGTGTTTCTAAACCGCGAACACCGCTTGTTCCAAAATTTGTGCCGCTGGTTTTAATCAATTCTTGAATCGTCATCATTCCCGCCCGTAATTATCTGAAAAACGCACAATATCATCTTCGCCTAAATAACTGCCTGATTGGACTTCGACAATTTCTAATGGAATCACCCCAGGGTTTTCAAGACGATGCGCCACACCTAACGGAATAAATGTTGATTGATTTTCGGTTAATAAAATTTGTTCATCGCCTTTTGTTACCAACGCCGTCCCTTTGACAACGACCCAATGTTCAGCGCGATGATGGTGCATTTGCAACGATAACTTTGCTTTCGGTTTAACAACAATCCGTTTTGTTTTATGGCGTTCGCCATTATCAACCGAATCGTAATTTCCCCAAGGACGATACACTTTTTGATGCAAATCCGCTTCGGGACGATTTTCTTTTTTTAATTTATCGACAATCAATTTCACATCTTGCACACGATTTTTAGGTGCAATCATGACCGCATCATCCGTTTCAATAATCACTAAATCTTCAACACCAATCACCGAAATCAATTTTTTTTCTGAGTGAATATAAGAATTTGTACAATCTACGGTTAAAACATCGCCGCGAATGATGTTGCCCGATTCATCTTTTTCGCCGACTTCCCACAATGCTGACCACGAACCTACGTCATTCCAATTTGCATCTAATGGCACAACCATTGCACGTTCAGTTTTTTCCATTACCGCATAATCAATTGAATCAGAAGGGCATTTTGCAAAAATTTCAGCACTTAAACGCACGAAATCAACATCTGTTTTTGCGTTTTCAAACGTATTTTTACAAACAGCGAACATTTCAGGATTAAATTTTTCTAATTCTTGTAAATAAATGCTGGCTTTAAACGCGAACATGCCGCTGTTCCAAAAATAATCGCCACTTTCAACGTAGTTTGTTGCGGTTTCTAAATTCGGTTTTTCAACAAAACATTCAACAGGAAACGCTTCGCCTGTGGTTTGTGTACTTTTTATATAACCGTAACCTGTTTCAGCGTGCGTTGGTACGATGCCAAATGTCACCAAAAAATTTTGCTTCGCTAAATCTTCAGCAATTAAAACCGCATTTTGAAATGCCGTTACATTTTTAATTACATGGTCAGCAGGCAAAATTAACAAAATATCATCTGGCAATTTTGCGGCTAATGCGGCTAATGCAACGGCTGGCGCGGTATTTCTACCAATCGGTTCGAGAATAATCGCACTGGGCGTAACATCAATTTCGCGTAATTGTTCGGCAACCATAAAACGGTGATTTTCATTACAAACCACAATCGGCGATGCTAAATCAGTTAAACCATTTAGACGATTTACGGTTTCTTGCAACATAGTTTTTTCAGAAACCAACGGCAAAAATTGTTTAGGATATTGACTGCGAGAAAGTGGCCATAATCGTGTACCTGAACCACCTGAAAGAATAACGGGAATCATAAAAATCCTTAAAAAATT
>CAIVBX010000175.1 GCA_903904275.1 uncultured Pseudomonadota bacterium | reverse complement strand
TCCGTTTTGAAGCGGCTAGCGCGTATTACAATTTAGTCGAACAGCGACTGATTGATTTGCGTGAAGTTAGAATTCAAGGGATTCAAACGATTGGCGAATTTATCAAACGTCGTCTTGAACCTGCGGTTAATACTTGTCGTTCAACATCAAATCGTTTTCGCTCACTTTCTGAACGTGTCGGCAATACTAGTCAATTGTTACGCACGCGAGTTGATATTATTATCGAAAGGCAAAATCAAGGTTTGCTTTCGTCGATGGCGTTGCGGGCAAAAATGCAGTTGCGAATGCAACAAACTGTCGAAGGTATTTCGGTCGTCGCAATTACTTATTACGCGGCAAGTTTGATTCGGGCAATGGCTGAAACGCTTCACGCGCTGGATTTTCCTGTTAATCCTGAAATTGCCGAAGGTGCAGCCGTTCCGTTTATTTTGGTTGGAATTGGCTTAGGCTTTAAACGTGTTCACCACATAATTAAAAACATGTCTTAATTTTTCAAAAGTATTTTTTTCGAAAAATACCTATTCGGCGTTGCGTTGTTCATTTCTTATCTTTTTTCGTTATATACTAAAGTACATATAGAAATAGCTTATTTATTATCAATCGGTAATGGATAGAAAATTAGATGCCACGAAAATGAACAACAATCACATAAAAAAATTGCAGGTAAAAGGCTTTTATCGTCTTTTACCTTTTGCTGTTTTGTTATGTGCAACACCGTTGTGGGCGCAGGAAGTAAATAATCAAGAAAATATCGCCGTTGCCGCGCAAGCCCAACCTGATTTCGATTTGTTTGAATTGCAAGTTGATGGCAATACGGTGTTAGACAGCGGTTTAATTGAAAAAACGCTTTATTCATTTTTAGGAAAAAATAAATCCGTTGATGATGTTGAAAAAGCGCGTCAAACCTTAGAAGCCATTTACAAAGACAAAGGTTATCCAACCGTTTTAGTTGAAATTCCAGAACAGGATGTTGTGGAAGGCTTAGTGCGTTTAAACGTGGTTGAAGGTTCGATTGAACGTTTAAAAGTCACAGGCTCACGTTATTTTTATTTAGGAAAAATCACCGAAAAAGTCCCCGCACTTGCCGTTGGAAAAGTGCCTTATATGCCCGACGTTCAAGAACAAGTCAGCGCATTAAGCAAAGAATCCCCCGACAGACAAGTTACACCCGTGTTTCGTGCTGGTTCAACACCAGGCAAAACTGAAATCGAGTTAAAAGTAAAAGACGAATTGCCCTTGCATGGCAGCGTTGAAATTAACGGACGAAATTCAGAATACACCAGCCGTTCGCGGGTTATCGGTTCAATTCGTTACGATAATTTATGGCAACGTTTTCACAGTGCGTCGTTGCAATATCAAGTTTCGCCTGAAAATCCCGATGAAGTTGATGTGTGGTCAGGAACGTATGTTTTGCCAACAGGTTGGCGCGATTCCCGTCTTGCACTTTATGGCATTGGCATCAGTTCCAACACCCAACTCGGCACAACTGTTGGAGGATTATCAGTTGTTGGCGCGGGTTCAATTTACGGCGTACGTTTAATGTTGCCGCTTTCAACGTTTGAAAATTATTCGCATAGCGTCAGTTTAGGTTTTGATTACAAAGATTTTTCTCAAGGCGTAAAAACCAAAGGGCAAGATTCGCAAAATACACCGATTGCTTATGCAGGTTTTCAAGCGGGCTACGACGGCAATTGGCGTTATGATGAATCTGTGACTTCGCTTAGTTCCGCGTTACATTTTTCAGTGCGCGGTGTAGGTAATGATGCACAAGAATTTACCAAAAAACGTTTTGGTGCAAAAGCCGATTATTTATTTTTAACCAGCGAATTAAAACGCCTCCAACAATTGCCGTGGGATTTACGTTTAGCGGCGCGTTTAGGCGGACAAATTTCAAGCTCGCCACTAATTAGCAACGAACAATTTTCAGCAGGCGGACAGCAAAGTGTGCGTGGTTATAACCAAACGCAACAACTTGGCGACGACGGCGCAAACGTGTCATTTGAATTGCAAAGCCCCGCGATTGCAGTGTGGGATGCCGCGCAAAATTTCCGTTTTCACACGTTTATTGATTACGCCTATTTACACATTCAAAAACCGCTTGCACCAAATCCTACGTCTTACAAATTAGCAGGTGCGGGAGCGGGGTTGCGTTTTGAATTATTCAAACATTTCATGACGGAACTCGATTGGGCGTATCCGCTTTATAAACAAAATACCGTTGATGCCTTCGACCAACGGATTGATTTCCGTTTTGCTTACGAGTTTTAAGCCATGACAAAAATTAAACCTCTCACGTTAGCAATTCGTACTTTAATTGGTTTGTCGTTTGTGTCGTCGCAAGTTCGAGCAGAATTACCCGTGCCGAGTGCAAATGTCACGCTTTCAAATAAACCTGTTGAAATTGCCACGCAAGGACAAGCGACCGCCACCATTTCAGGGCAAAATCTAACGATTCAACAAGGCTCAGAAAAAGCGGTTTTGAATTGGCAAAAATTCAACATCGGCGCAGAAAACGCGGTGAATTTTCAGCAACCATCCACCAATTCGGTCGCGCTCAATAACATTCATCAAGCCGATGCCAGCAAAATCATGGGCAAATTGACGGCAAATGGACAAGTTTATTTAGTCAATCAAAACGGTTTTGTGTTTGGCAAAGATTCGCAAGTCAATGTGAATTCGCTGGTAGCTTCAACGCTTGGAATTTCAGATGCGGTGTTTCAAAAAGGCATTGCTAATGCGTTCAACAATGACGGTTCAGCGGCGTTAGAAGGTGGCAATGTTGTTTTAAAAGATGCTTCAGGAAATCCGATAAAAGACGCAAACGGCAATTCGATTAAAGTTGAAATTTTGATTTCTAAAGGCGCGAGCATCAAAACGAATGCGAACGGCGGACGAGTGATTATTGCCGCGCCGGTGATTACCAACGAAGGCGATATTGAAACGCCCGACGGTCAAGCGATTCTCGCGGCATCAAAAGATAAAGTCTATTTGCAAGAAGCAGGCGCAGATTCGAGTACACGCGGTTTAGTTGTCGAAGTGGGCAAAGGCGGTGAAGTCAATAACGTCGGCAAAGTGTTGGCTGAACGTGGAAACGCGAGTTTGCTTGGTTTTGCGGTAAATCAAAAAGGCATCGTTTCAGCGACAACCTCGGTGAAATTAAACGGCTCTGTTCGTTTATTAGCGCGTGAAGGTATTCAAGATAAAGCCGCAACAGGTGGAAAATTATTACCTGAAACAACAACACGAAGTGAAGATGAAGGCGATGGTTTAGGCGCAACAGCAAAAGTTACGTTAAGCGAAAACAGCAAAACGAGCGTCGATTTATCTGCGGATAAAACTGAAACCGCTATCGATGCTCAAGCACAAACGCCGTCAATTATCGAAATCAGCGCACACGATGTTGATGTACAAAAAAACGCAACGATTCAAACTAAATCAGGCAACGTCAACATTGAAGCCATTGATAACGTCAACGACCCGCTTGAACAAGGTACAGCGCGAATTTCATTAGATGAAAACAGCAACATTGACGTTTCAGGTGTGAAAAATGTCGCGTTGCCCGTTTCAAGAAATATCGTCACAGTCGAAACGCGGAAAAACGAATTACGCGACGCGCCATTGCAACGTGACGGCATTTTATACGGTAAAAAAGTTGCCGTTGATTTGCGTCAAGCCAATATACAACGTGACGCAGACGGTAACGTCACTAGCGCGACCATTCCTGTTGCAGATATTAAAGGCGCGGTTGATAGAATTGGACGAAATATCGATGAGCGTTCAACTTCTGGAGGCAAAATTAGTCTTAAATCGAGTGGTGACGTGATTGCAAAATCAGGCAGTAAGTTAGATTTTTCAGGCGGTTCAATTCAATATCAAGACAGCGCAATCGAAACCACGCAACTCACTTCAAACGGTCAAGCGTTTGCGATTGAAAACGCTGACCCAAATTTGAAATACGACGGCATTTTGACTCAAAAATACGATGCAAAAGGTTACGTCGAAGGTAAATCGGGCGGCAGTTTAAACATTGAAACTTATGAAACAAAACTCGATGGCTCGTTAAAAGGTGAAACCGTTTCGGGAATTTATCAACGTGAAGCAAACTCCGTTGCTGGCAGTACCTTAGCGATTGATTTAAGCCGTAATAATTTGATTAGCACCCAAGGCATCAATTTCGTTTCAAACCCAACAGATGCAACAGATAACAGTTTAATTTTATCAACCCAAAATCTAAAAAATTCAGGTGTCAGCAACATTCAAATCAAAGCCAACGGCGCGGTTTCACTTGCTAAAGATGCTCAAATATCATTGCCAAATTTCGGAAGTTTAACGATTACTGCAACAGGTTTTGACATCAAAGGCAAAATTACCGCGCTTTCTGGTCACGTCACGCTTGCACCGATAAAAATAGACGGAAATTTTTTGCCTAGCGCGTTGACGTTAGGTGAATCGGCAGCGATTGATGTTTCAGGTTTCTGGATAAATGATGACGGTGATGCTCAAAATGGGAAATCGCTTAGTCAATTAGCTTTAAACGGTGGCACGGTTTCATTACAAACTGAACAAAGTGATTTAACACTTTCCAAAAACAGCCTTATCAAGGCGAATGGTGGCGCATGGTTAAGTGGTAAAAATAAAATTGTTTCAGGACAAGGCGGGACAATTTCATTAAATGCAAACAGTCATGACGCAAGTGGCAATCCATCAAGCCTTTTGTTGAATGGAAAATTACAAGGTTACAGTGCAGAAAAAGGCGGCTCTTTAAATTTAACCAGCAATGAAGTTGTGATTACTAAAACGCCAATCAAATCCGAAGCGGATGCCACTGTTTTTCCGTTAGTTTTAAATCCTACTTTTTTCAATCAAAACGGTTTTGCGAATTACACCGTTTCAAGTTATTTAAATAGCACGTCCGTTGCTGACAATACGAAAATCAAATTGCAACAGCGAAATGTCGCGTTCAATTCCAACGCAAGTAGTTTTGCAACAGGTTCATCATTGCGAGATGTAGGTGACACAACAGTGTTATCGAATGAAATACGAAATCCAACTAATTTAACGCTTTCGGTCAGACAATCGCTTTCGCAAAACCAAGATAGCGTTTTGACGATTGGCAAAAACGCGCAAATTTTAGGCGACAGCCAAGCCACCATTAACCTCAATTCGGATACTTCGATTTTAGTAAATGGCAAAATTGATGCACCTGCGGGAAATATCAATTTAACCATCGAACCACCAACCACAGGCGATAGCGGTTTTTTTGCCTCGCAAGGTATTTGGTTAAATGCAGGCAGTTTTATCAGCGCGAAAGGCGATTTTAAACCGCAATTAAATTCACTCAATTTAACGATGGGCGACGTGTTAAATGGCGGCAATGTGAATTTGATTGCCAAACGCGGTTTTGTTGTTACGAATGAAAAATCCACAATCGATGTTTCAGGCACACAAAAAGAATTAGATTTTGAGCAAATCGAAAACGGACAACAAAAATTTGTAAAACAAGTCATCTCTTCAAATGGTGGCACAATTCAACTAAAAGCTGGCGAAGGCATTATTGCTGACGGGCAATTATTAGCAAAAGGCGCAGTCGGCGGCACGTTGAATGTTGAATTAAATGGCAGTTTGAGAAGCAAACCCGATTTTGCTGTCGATGGCGGCTCATTTCCTGATGACGATAATAGTGAACTGGAACGAATTATTGAAATTCGCACCGACACCTCGCCGATATTATCGGATTCTCAAGATTTAACCGAACAAAGCGGTTTTGCCTTTTTTAATAATGAACAACTTAACAATGCGAAATTTGCCACATTAAATTTTAAAACTGACGTTACAAATACCAATGGTAATTATGCAGGCGCAATTTCGTTTAACGGCGATGTGAAACTAAACGCACAAGAAAAAATCATTTTAGACAGCCCACAAATTCAAACCACTAACGGAAATATCACATTAAATACGGCTTATGCGGTTTTGGGTTCGACACAAAGTCGTTTAGATACCGATTTAGGCGATGGCACATTTTCAACTACGCTCGCCCCTGATTCCATTCGTGGCGATGGACAACTAACCGTTTCAGCGAAAAACATCGATTTAATCGGTGGATTGAGTTTTAAAAATTTCAATCACGTCACGTTCAACAGTGAAAATGATTTACGCGCCACAGGCATTCGTGTTCGCTCGGACAGTAAAAATTATTTGGGTGAATTGAAATTAGACGGCGATTTAACGCTTTCTGCCGCGCAAGTTTATCCCTCAACGTTAAGTGATTATAAATTTTCGATTGCAGGTGATGACAGCACCGTCACCATTCAAAACAGCGGCGCGAAAACAACACCTGTTTATTCGGCGGCAGGAAATCTAACGATTAACGCCGCAAATATCCTTCAAAGCGGCACGTTAAAAGTGCCTTTCGGAACACTCAATTTAAATGC
>CAIVBX010000174.1 GCA_903904275.1 uncultured Pseudomonadota bacterium | reverse complement strand
GCACATTGCCACCGTTGCGATGTGGCTCGTTGACCATCAAATGAATTTAGAAGTCGGCAAAGCTTTCGGTAATTATTTCAACCGCATTCCACTCGTTAAAAAAGCCAACATTGTTCACGCCAACGCGCTACAAATTGACTGGCAAAGCGTCATCAAACCCAAAGATTGCAGTTTCATCATGGGAAATCCGCCGTTTGTTGGCAGTACGTTTCAAACAAAACAACAAAAAGCCGATTGCGCCGTGATTTTTCAAAGCATTCAAGGCGGAGGCGTATTGGATTTAGTCGCCGCGTGGCACATCAAAGCGGCGCGATATATTCAAGAAAATCCGAAAATCCCCGTTGCTTTCGTTTCAACAAACAGTCTCACGCAAGGCGGTCAAGTGGCGTTGTTGTGGTCAGAACTTTTGAAATTGAAAGTGAGGCTACATTTTGCACACCGCACATTTTGCTGGAGCAACGAAGGGCGCGGCGTAGCGGCGGTGCATTGCGTGATTATGGGTTTTGGTTTGCAAGAACCGACTAGCTACCGATTATTTGATTATGGCGACGACATCAAAGGCGAACCCACCGAAATAAAAGCCGCGCAAATCAATCCGTATTTAGTCGATGCGCCGACGGTTTTGATTGATAAACGTACAAATCCGTTAAGTGAAACCACGCCGAAAATGATTTACGGAAGCAAACCAACTGACGGCGGAAATTTGTTGTTGTCGCAGAAAGAAGCGGACGAAATCAAAGAAAACGACCCGATTGCCGCGCAATACATTCGCCAATTCTTAGGCGCGGAAGAATTTCTTAACAATTCACCGCGTTTTTGTTTATGGCTAAAAAACAGTACGGGAACTGACCGCACCAAATCACCAGAAATTAAAAAACGTACCGAAGCCGTTAAAAAAATGCGTTTGGCAAGTACAGACAAAGAAACGTTGAAAGACGCAGAAACGCCGTATTTATTTCAAAAAATTCGACAAACTGACCAGCCTTATTTGTTAATTCCTCGCGTTTCGTCAGAACAACGAAAATTCGTGCCGATTGGTTATTTTGAATCAATCGTTATTTGTGGCGATGCTAACTTCATGTTGCCAAACGCCAGCCTTTACGAGTTTGGTTTGCTGTGTTCAACCTTTCATAACGCTTGGATGAGAACGGCTTGCGGACGTTTAAAAAGCGATTATCGTTATTCAAACACGATTGTTTATAACAATTTCCCGTTTCCTGTTGACGTAAAACCAGCGGCAAAAAAGAAAATCGAAGACGCAGCGCAGGCGGTTTTAGATGCGCGAATCATTGAAGAAAAGCGTTGTGAAGCGAAAGGAGATAAATGCTCGCTGGCGACAATGTACGCGGCAAACAATATGCCCGAAGAATTATTGAAGGCGCATAAAAAATTAGATTCGGCGGTTGATTCGGCTTACAACTTCACAACAGGCAAAAAAGACGACGCGGCACGGGTGGCGTTTTTGTTTGAGAAATATCAGGAATTGGTTGCGCCGTTGGTGGAAGTTGAGCAAATTACAAAAACTAAAAAATCGAAGGTGAAAAAATGAGCTACGCAATTGAGCAACATATTGATGCTGAAACTTTTCTCAATCAAAGAGCTGTGCTTCGATTGGATTCGTCAGTTCTGGAAAGAACAAAGGAATATCGACTAATGTGTGATAACAAACAATACTGGCTCGAATTTCTTATAAAAGGTCATTTTGATAAAGAAATTCCAGCAGTGCAGAAATATCCACTTGATTGGGAAGAAAGTTCTAATCAATTAGAACTGTTGAAAACATCCGCATTACCGTTAACACTAACGAGCGAACCTTTATTTGATAGTTCTAGTTTTGAATTATCAATTTTTGGCTTATGTACTGAAGTGCGTATTCATTGGTGGGGTAATGAGCTATCAGGTTGCGGTGTTATCACTAATTTTGCTAATTGGCTAATTAGTCAAAAGAAGTGATTACGCAACAACAGCAAAAATTTTCCGAACTAAAAAATTGGTTACTCCGTTGGTGGAGGTTGAGAAGGTGAAGAAGCCTAGAAAATAACCATGATTTAAATCAAACCGTCGATAATTCGGCAGTTTTTTTATGCTTTAAATATGGAAAATTTTTCTATATTATTCACGAATGACAACAAAACAACGCTTTCGCAATAAATACCGCCTTGAACTTCGTGAAAACTACCATGAACCGATGCACGTTCATTTTGTCGGCGGTGATATAAACGCAAAAATTGACTTGCTAACGTTGAAAATTATTGCAGGGGCGATTCCTGCTAATTTGAAAAAAGAAGTTTTAGCATGGTTGCAAGAAAATCAAACCAACATGATTGAGGAATGGAAAAGATGTCAACAACAATGAAACGCCCGCGACTTTTAGCCGTTGAAGCACTCGATGATTATAAATTATGCCTACAATTTATAAATGGCAGCATTTACACGATTTCAATGAAAGATGAGTTAGAAAAAACAGCGCGATTACGTCTTTTAAAAGACCCAAAAGTATTTAAAAAAGCGGCAATCGTTGAAGGCGAAGGCTGGACAGTTGAATGGCGTGATTTAGATATTCAACTTTGCGCGGATATTCTTTGGTTAGACGCACAAGCGCAAAACGCCACGGATGAAAATACGAAGATTTTTGCAACGTGGCGAGCGCGTAACGGCTTATCGTTAGCTGATGCGGCGAAAGCGTTGGGTATGACTTCACGCACGATGAGTGCTTATGGAACAGGACAACGCCCCGTTCCACGTTATATTGCGTTAGCTTGTAAAGGTTGGGAAGCTGAAAAAAAAAACCTTAGCGTATGAATACAATCAGCATCGACACCCAACGCGACCGCGCCGCAAAATTCTCCAAACAATTTGAAACCGCCAGTTATGAAATGGGACAGGCGCAACGATTTGTTACCGATTTTTGTGAAATTTTCGGGATTGACCACCGCCGTTTGTTAGATTTTGAAACACGGGTAAAAAAATCAGGCGGCAAACG